>DASXCO010000048.1 GCA_036491125.1 Acidimicrobiales bacterium
GACGACCCGACGAACCAACGTGTCGCCGAGTTCGTCCAGAGCGAGCTGAGCGCCGTTGGGCTGAGCGTCACCATCCGGGGCGTGCCCCTCAGCCAGGTCTTCAACTACGCCAGCACGCCGCCCGACCAGATACCCGATCTCCTGGTGTGGACGGTGAACCCCGATGATGCCCACCCGGACAGCTGGGCCCGCATCTTCTCGAACACGAACGGTTCGCTGAACGAGCTGCATGGATCGGTCCCCCAGGCTGACGCGCTGATGGATGCCGGGCTGCATTCCACCGACCCGGCGACGATCCAGCAGAGCTACGCCCAGGCGGGGACGCTCATAGCCAATTCGGGTGAATGGATCAGCATCGCCGACGTCAAGGACACGGTCGTGTCCCACGCCGGGGTCTCCGGCTGGTACTTCCAGCTGCCCACGGGGGACACCGTGGTGCTCGGGCAACTGGCCTTCTCGGGGGGGTCCACAGGGTGACGACGCTGCTGCGCACGCCGCGTCTGCGGAGGGCGGACCCCGTGGGCGTGGACGAGGTCCCGGCGGAGTCGGGCGCGGGTGTGCCGCGCCCGACCCCCGGGTCGTGTCTGGCCGATATCAACGACCTGCATGTGTCGTTCGAGCGCGGCGGGGATACCGTACGAGCCGTCCGGGGAGTGACGCTGCACGTGGCGGCGGGCGAGATCCTCGGGCTGGTGGGGGAGTCGGGCTCGGGGAAGACCGTGCTCGGGTTGTCGCTGCTCGGGCTGCTCCCCGATCGCCCGAGTCCTGCCGTGTCGGGATCGGCGGTGGTCTGCGGGACTGACATGGTGGCGGCCTCGCCCGAGGACCGCCGGCGGTCACGACGGCTCCACCTCGGCGCGGTGTTCCAGGATCCGATGACGTCGCTCAACCCGACCATGCGGGTGGGCCGTCAGGTGGCCGAGGCAGCGGGCTCGGCGGCCGCAGCCGTGTCGCTGCTCGACTCGGTGGGGGTGCCCGACGCCCGCCGCCGCTACGACGCCTACCCCCACGAGCTGTCGGGCGGCCTACGGCAGCGGGTCATGATTGCCATGGCCGTCGCCGGGCCCCCCTCGCTGGTGATCGCTGACGAGCCCACGACGGCGCTCGATGTAACGGTCCAGGCGCAGATCCTCGAGCTTCTGCGCCACCTGTGTGAGGAGCTCGGTACGAGCTTCCTGCTCGTTACCCACGACCTCGGCGTCGCCGCCCAGGTGAGCGACCGCATCGCCGTGCTCTATGCGGGCCGTCTCGTCGAGGTGGGCGCGGCGGCCGACGTCTTCACGTCGCCCGAGCATCCGTACACGGCGGGGCTCCTACGGTCACGTCTTCGGCTGGACGACAACCGTCGCGGCCCGATCGCGACGCTCCCCGGCGAGCCACCCGATCCGCGGGCCCATCCGCCCGGGTGTGCCTTCGGCCCGCGCTGCGGGTGCCACGACGATGCCTGCGACGTCGCTGTGCCCGAGCTCGTGACGATCGACCTCACCCGGCGGGGTGGAGCGTCGCAAGCGTCGGGCCCCCGATCTCGGCAGGTGGCGTGCGTCCACGTCGGCGGATCGTCCACGGTGCCAGCACCGGGGGTCTCGCCAGGTCCTTGGGTCGAGCCCGGGCACCGGCTGCCCGGGGGACGGCCGCTCGGGGTGCTCGTGCACGACGTGCACAAGTCCTTCGCAGTGAAACGAGCGCGTCCGGCCGACGGAGGCGAGCCTGCACGGGGCGTGCGACGCAGGACGAAGCTGCAGGCGTTACGCGGCCTTGATGTCGAGCTCATGGCGGGCGAGGCGGTGGCCCTCGTCGGCGAGAGCGGCTGCGGCAAATCGACACTGCTGCGCGCCATCGCAGGGCTCTTGCCCGTCGAGGCCGGCTCGATCGAGTTCGGGCACGGGGCGCGTCCGCAGATGGTGTTCCAGGACGCGGGTGCCTCGCTGACGCCCTGGCTCACAGTTGGCGAGCTCGTGGGCGAGCGACTGCGCGAAGAGCGCATCAGTCGCGCCGATCGCGCCGATCGGGTGGAAAGGGCCCTCGTCCAGGTCGGCTTGTCGGGCGAAGTGGCGAAGGCGAAGCCGGCCCAGCTCTCGGGCGGGCAGCGGCAGCGGGTTGCACTGGCGCGGGCCATCGTGGTCCCTCCCGAGGTGCTGCTGTGCGATGAGCCGACGAGCGCCCTCGACGTGTCGCTGGCGGCCACCGTGTTGAACCTCATCGGCAGCCTCCGGCGCGAGCTCGGGATGGCCGTGTTGTTCGTGACCCACGACCTCGCCGCGGCCCGCATGGTGGCGGACCGAATCGCGGTGATGTACCTCGGAAGGATCGTGGAGCTCGGTGCCTCCGAGGACGTCTGCGCCCGACCCGGTCACCCGTACACCCAGGGACTGCTGGCTGCCGTCCCCGAGCTTGGGCGCAGCGGAGCCAGGGTGGAAGGGGAGCCGGCGAGTCCCCTCGATCCGCCGTCGGGGTGCGTCTTCCACCCTCGATGCCCGATGAGGATCGATGCGTGCGCGGACCGGGACCAGGCGCTGGTGAGGCTTGCGGGCGACGCTGAGCGGGCGGTGGCCTGCTTCCGCCGGTCGGACGAAGAGCCCGGCGAGGGAGCCGATGGACCGGACGAGGAAGGGGCAACCGTCGGCGCCCGGACTTCGGAAGCCGACCAGCAAGGAGGGGCACATGGCAGTCGCTGAGGCCTACGTCGGCACGCTGCCAGGCCGGGGGTTGGCGGGCCTGCGCTCGCTGCGTGCTGCGAGCGGTCGGATGTCGATCGGTGACCGCGTCGGGCTGGTGGTGTTCGGCCTCCTGATCGTGGCAGCGCTGGCCGCGCCGGTCCTCGCCCCGCACGATCCGTCGCAACCGGCGGGGATCTCGTTCGCTTCCCCGTTTCACGCCAGCTCGTGGTTCGGCACCGACGAGGTGGGCCAGGACATCTTCAGCAGGGTGCTCTACGGCCTGCGGGCCAGTCTGCTCGCCGCCGGGGCAGTCATCGCCTCGGGAGTGATCATCGGCGGGACAGTGGGGCTTATCGCCGGCGCCGTCGGGGGCTGGGTGGACGACCTCCTCATGCGCTTCACCGATTTGTTTCTAGCGCTGCCGGGACCGATCCTGGCCATCGCGGTGGTCGCCGCGCTCGGCCCCGGTTTCGCTCATACGCTCATCGGCGTTGCCATCGTATGGTGGCCGTTCTACGCCCGCATCGTGCGGGGCGAGATCCGCGCCCTGGCGGCGCGTCCTCACCTCGAGGCCGCCCGCCTGGCGGGGGTTGGACCCGTACGTCGGGCATGGCGCCACCTGCTCCCCGGCGCCGTGCCGGCCGTGCTCGTGACGGCGAGCCTTGATGTCGGCAACCTCGTCATCACACTTGCGGCCTTGTCGTTCCTCGGCCTCGGGGCACCTGCTCCGGCGCCTGAGCTCGGGTCGATGGCGGCACGGGGCATGCAGTATCTGCAGCAGGAGTGGTGGGTGCCGGTGATGCCCGCCATCGCCGTGTTCGTCGTGGCTCTCGTCGCCAATCTGGCAGGAGATGGCATCCGAGACCTCATGGGGGACCGATGACCAGGCTCTTGGCCAAGCGGCTGGCGGCGATGGTCGTGATCCTTCTCATCTTGTCGGCCGTCGTGTTCGCTTTGCAGAAGGTGAGCCACACCGACCCCGTTCACGCCTACCTCGGCGCCAACGCGTCGAAGGCGGCCATCGCCCACGAGAGCCACGTCCTTGGCTACGACAAGCCGCTCGTGACCCAGTACCTGCACTACGTCGGGGGCCTGCTCCACGGTGACCTCCAGACGTCGCTTCGGACTCGCCGACCGGTGGCCACCGACATCGGTGCCTACATCGGCGCCACTGTCGAGCTCACGGTGGCGGGCCTGGCACTCGCCGTCCTCCTGGGCGCCCTGCTGGGCTTGGCGTCGGCCGGCAGGTGGCGGGGGGCGGGGTCACTCCGTGCCGTGATGCTGTCGGGGGCGTCGGCACCGTCGTTCCTCTTGGCGTTGCTCGGTATCCTGCTGCTCTACGGCAAGCTGCACTGGCTGCCGGCTACGGGCGACACCAGCTACACCAATGCGCCGAGCGGTCCCACGGGTGTGGTTGTCGTGGATACGCTGCTCCACGGGCAGTTGGCCATGTGGTGGGACGCCGTTCGCCATCTCATTCTGCCGGCGGTGTGCGTTGCCCTTGCGGCCGCGGTATCGATCGGCCGGGTCCTGCGCACGTCGCTCGTGACCAACCTGCGGTCGGATTACGTCCGCACTGCGCAGGCCAAGGGACTGTCGGGAAGGACCGTTCTCTTCCGACATGCGCTTCGCAACTCTGCCGGCGCGGCGCTGGCCATGACCGGCCTCCAGGCGGGGCTCATGTTCGCCGGTATCGTCGTCATCGAGACCGTCTTCGCCTGGCCGGGCATCGGGCTCTACACCGACCAGAGCATCCCGGCGGCCGACTTCCCGGCCATCGCCGGCGTGACGGTCGTGCTGGGTGTCGGCTACGTCTTCATCAACACCGTGGTGGACCTCCTCCAGGCCGCCGCTGATCCTCGCGTGGCGCTGGCGTGAGCACGGACTCGCACCCCGTGGGGAACATCCCGGAGCGCCAGCCGGGCCCGATCCGGATCAACCGCTACGCGTTCGAGCTGGCGTGGACGGGTATCCAGACGTTCCTCAAGCTGCCGCTCTGCCTCACCCCCGAGGACCTGAGTGCAGGTGGCGTCGACGTCGCCATCGGTGGCGTCCCCTGGGACGGCACGGCCACGACCCGCTCCGGCACCCACCTCGGCCCTCAGGCGATCCGGTCGTGCGACCACATTCCGTCACCGCCCTACCAGCGGCCCCACCTCCACGTCCGGGTCGATCCGCTCCAGCACCTGACCGTGTGTGACTACGGCGACGCCGAGGTGATCATCGCCAGCCCTGATCGGACGTTCGCCAACGTCCGGTCCTTCGTCGGCGAGATCGTCGGAGCGGGAGCCATTCCCATCATCCTGGGCGGCGACCATGGCATCACCTGGCCGGCGGCCACCGCCGTGGCGGATGCGTACGGGCACGGGTCGATCGGTGTGGTCCACTTCGACGCCCACGCTGACACGGCGCCGGAGTCCCAGGGAGTGCTGGCCGGTCATGGCACGCCGATGCGCCGCCTCATCGAGAGCGGCGCCGTGTTGGGACGCAACTTCGTCCAGGTCGGGCTGCGCGGCTATTGGCCCGGGCCGGAGGTCGTGGCCTGGATGGAGGAGCAGGAGATGAAGACCCACTTCATGGCCGAGGTCCAGCGCCATGGCTTTGACACGGTGCTGGAACGGGCGGTGGACGAGGCACTGTCGGGCACGGCTCGCCATCTCTACATCTCGGTCGACGTGGATGCCGTCGACCCGGCCCACGCGCCGGGTACCGGATCGCCCGAGCCCGGCGGACTCACCAGCGCACAGGTCCTGCGAGCCGTGCGCCGTCTGGCGGCCGAGGTGGGGATGGTGGCCATGGACGTGGTCGAGGTCAGTCCCCCGTACGACGTCGGCAACAACATCACCTCGCTGTTCGCCCACCGCTGTGTCCTCGAGGGGCTGACGGGGACGGCGATGCGCCGCATCGGGCTCACCGGGCGCGACTACCTCGACGAGCGCGCCGCCGAGGGCCCGCCGGCCGCTACCACGGGCTCTCCGGCGTCAGTGCCGACGAGGTCCGGACCTGCGTCGACACCCCTGAGCGGTGGTCAATCACCCAAGGAGGCAGCGCCCGATGAGTGACTGGCGGGTGCACGACCGCCACGGCCCCGAAGCCAAGCGCGCCCTCGAGGCGGAGGCCCTCATCCCCACGACCGCGTGGGAGGAGGAGGTGGCGAGGGGCCTCGAGCTCGGCCTGCCGGGGGCCGACTCGATCGTGGACAAGGCCATCCCGACCTTCAGCCGGGGCGAGCTGCCGCACTTCGCCGGCATCAACACCTTCTTGAAGGCGCCGTTCTGCGAGGACGTCCGCCGCTGCGGGGAGTACGACGTGGCGGTCCTCGGTGCCCCCCACGACTCTGGCACCACCTATCGGCCCGGCACACGGTTCGGGCCCGAGGCGATGCGACGGATCTCCGGCCTGTACGGGCCCTACAGCTTCGAGCTGGGCGTGGATCTCCGCGAGTCGATCACCATCGGCGACGTCGGGGACATCTTCACGATCCCCGGCAATATCGAGAAGAGCTTCGACCAGATCTCCCGGGCCGTCTCGCATGTCTTCGAGTCGGGCGCCTTGCCCGTCGTGCTCGGTGGGGACCACTCGATCGGGTACCCGACAGTGCGGGGCGTCGCCCCGCATCTCCAGGGCAACCTGGGCATCATCCACTTCGACCGCCACGTCGACACCCAGGAGACCGACCTCGACGAGCGGATGCACACGACGCCCTGGTTCCATGCGACGGATATCGCCAATGTTCCGCCCCGCAATCTGGTCCAGCTTGGCATCGGAGGCTGGCAGGCGCCGCGACCGGGTGTGAAGGTGGCCCGGCAGCGAGAGACCACGATCATGACCGTCAACGACTGCGTGAACATGGGCATAGAGGCGGCGGCCGAGCGTGCGCTCGAGGTCGCGTGGGACGGGGCAGAGGCCGTCTGGCTCTCCTTTGACGTCGACTGCGTCGACGCCGCCTTCGTGCCGGGCACCGGCTGGCCTGAACCCGGCGGTTTCCTTCCTCGGGAGATGCTCCAGCTCGTCCGGGCTGTCGCCGCAGGTGGTCTCGCCGGCATCGAGATCGTCGAGTGCTCGCCTCCGTACGACTCAGCCGACATCACCTCGCTGCTCGGCGTGCGCGTGGTGTGCGACGTGCTTGGGACTCTCGTGCTGGAGGGCCACCTGCCCCGGAAGCGACGATGATGGCGAGCCAACTGGTGACCGAGCCGACCGACGCCGCGCCGTACCGGGGGCTGGACGAGCGGGACTGGTATCGCTCGGAGGCGGCCCTGGAGCTGGAGCGGCGGCAGCTGTTCTCCCGTTCCTGGGCTCTGGTGGGGATCGCCGATGAGATCGAGGCACCCGGAAGCTACCTGACGGTGAGCCTGGGGGAGATTCCGCTCGTCGTGGTCCGGGGCGCTGACGGCCTGCTGCGCGCATTCCACAACGTGTGCCGTCACCGCGGTGTCGTCCTCCTGACGGGTTCGGGGTGCCTGGGACGCTTCGTGACCTGCCCCTATCACCAGTGGAGCTATGGCCTCGACGGCACCCTCAAACGGGTTCCCCAACTCGACGAGCAGTTCCCCGGCCTCGACACGGCGAGGTGGGGTCTACGACCTGCGGCGGCGGCCGAGTGGCACGGCATGGTCTTCGCGAACCCGGACCCGGACGCGGCCGCCCTCGACAACGCGCTCGGCGAGCTCGGACGTCGGCTCGACGGCTACCTGTCCGGTCCACTCGTCGAGGTCGGTCGCGCCGAGTACGTCGCCGCGTGCAACTGGAAGTTCCTGGTGGAGAACCACGTCGACGTCTACCACCTCTGGTACCTCCACAACCGGTCGCTAGCCATGTACGAGCACGGCGAGTTCTCGTGGGACATGCTGGGCGACAGCTGGTGGAGCCGCGAGCCGCTGAAGGACCGATCGGCGGCTCGGTCCAGGCTTGGGTGGCTCGAACGGCCTGAGCGCGAGGGGATTGGCGCCCACCTCCTGTTCCCGAACTTGATGATCGTGACGACGGGGGACTTCTTCGCCACCTACGATGCCGTGCCCCTCGCCCCGGACCGGACCCGGCTGACGCTGCGCATCCGATCGGCGCCGGGTGCCGATGGCGATTCCCTCATCGACGACGTGCGCTCGTTCATGGCGGAGGACATCGAGATCTGCGAGCGGCTCCAGGACGCGACCGGGTCGCCGTTCTTCGAGGTGGGCCCCACGGCGGCGACGCACGAAGAGCCCATCCGCCGGTTCCACGCATCTCTGGGGCGGGCGCTGCGTGCCTGAGGGTGCTCGACCGCGTCCCCTCACGGCACGGCCCACCACTGGGCGCCCGGTCACGGGGCCTGCGGGGGCAACTGGGGTGAAGCGGGTCGTGCTCCTCACCCTCGGGTGGGAGGAGCTGCCCAAGTCGTGGTCGGTGTTCGGGGCGCCGCCCGACGAGCGACTGCGCGAGCCAGTCCCCGGTGTCCTCGTGGAGGTGGACGGGGGCTGGGTCCTGCTCGACACCGGGTTCAATCCCGCCCTCGTCCGCGACGAGCAGCTCCGCCGGAGGTTCCACGACCGGTTCCACCGCATCGTCCCGGTGCTCCCAGCCGGTGGCGACCCACTCCTCGACGCCCTCGATGAGGCCGGCGTGCAGGTAGACGAGATCGGCGCCGTAGCCGTGAGCCATCTGCACAACGACCACGCCGGCGGCCTCCGCCACTTCGCCGGGCGTAACGCTATCCACCTCCAACGCGACGAGCTTTCCTTCGGTCTGACGCCAGAGGCGGAGAGGCACGGCATCTTCCGCGTCGACTTCGACGACCCGGCGATCGACTGGCAGCTGGCCGACGGTGACGCAGAGGTGGCGCCGGGCATCACCGCGGTCAAGACGGCGGGGCACACGCCGGGCCACCAGAGCTTCATCGTCCGCTACGATCAGTCGCTCGGCGGCGGGGGGTTCGTCTTCGCCTTCGACGCGGCCGACCTGACCGAGAACATCGACCAGGAGCTGGCCATCGGGGGCGTCATCGGATGCGACCCGGCCGAGACGGTCGCGAACATCCGCCGGCTGAAGGCCATCGCCGTCTCGGAGAGCCTGCAACTGGTGCCGGGCCACGACCCAGATGTCTGGCCGCGGCTCACAGAGGACCTGAGCGTGGCCGGCGGGGGGCCTCGGGGATCATGAGGCTCAGCCCCCACGAACAGGAGCGCCTGCTCGTCCATGTGGCCGCCATGGTGGCGCGCGACCGGCGCGCCCGAGGCGTCCGCCTGAACCATCCCGAGGCTGTAGCGATCCTCACATCGTTCGTCCTCGAGGGGGCGCGAGACGGTCGGCGCGTGGCGGACCTGGCCTCGGCAGCCCGCGGCGTGCTCACCCGGGGCGAGGTCATGGACGGGATCGCGGAGATGCTTCCCGAGCTCCACGTCGAGGCCACATTTCCCGACGGCACGAAGCTCGTGGCCGTCCACCAGCCGATCCCTTGAGCCTCTCGCCCCACCCCGACGAGGCGGCGCCGATCGTGCCGGGCGAGGTCCTCTTCGCGGACGGCCCGGTCAACGTCGCCAGCACAACGCCGATCCAGATACCGGTGACCAACCTCGGCGACCGCGCCGTCCAGGTCGGGTCGCACTACCACTTCGCCGAGGCCAACACGGCGTTGTCCTTCGACCGCGACGCGGCCCGTGGCATGCGTCTCGGCATTCCGGCAGGCACGGCCGTTCGTTTCGAGCCGAACATCGAGCGGATAGTTGACCTCGTCCCTCTCGCCGGCGGCCGCATCGTGCAGGGACTGCGGGGGCTCGTCGCCGGGCCGCTCGACGGCCCATGACGTCCCTGGCCCGCGACCGCTACCACGCGCTTTACGGCCCAAGCACCGGCGACCGCATCCGGCTGGCCGACACTGACCTGCTAATCGAGGTCACCGAGGATCTCTCGGGCCCGGGAGACGAGGCGGTGTTCGGTGGGGGCAAGGTGGTGCGGGAGTCGATGGGCCAATCGATCGCTTGCCGCGCCGAGGGCACCCCGGACCTGGTCATCACCGGGGCGGTGGTCCTCGACCACTGGGGCGTGGTGAAGGCCGATGTGGGCGTTCGGGACGGGCGCATCGTGGCGCTGGGCAAGGCCGGGAACCCCGACATCATGTCCGGCGTGCACCCCGACCTCGTGATCGGGCCGTCCACCGAGGTCCTGTCGGGGAACGGCAAGATCCTCACCGCTGGCGCTGTCGACTGCCACGTGCACTTCATCTGCCCTCAGATCATCGATGAGGCGCTCGGCGCCGGGGTCACCACCCTGATCGGAGGCGGCACCGGTCCGGCCGAGGGGTCGCGCGCCACCACCGTGACGCCCGGTGCCTGGCACCTGGAGCGGATGCTGCAAGCCCTCGATCCGTACCCGGTGAACGTGGCGCTCCTCGGCAAGGGGAACACCGTGTCCGAGGAAGCTCTGTGGGAGCAGCTGCGCGCCGGGGCGTCCGGCTTCAAGCTGCACGAGGACTGGGGATCCACGCCGGCAGCCATCGACGCGTGCCTGCGGGTGGCCGACGCAGCTGAGGTCCAGGTCGCGCTGCACGCCGACACGACCAACGAAGCCGGGTTCGTGGAGGACACGCTGTCGGCGATCGCCGGGAGAACGATCCACGCCTATCACACGGAGGGGGCCGGTGGCGGTCATGCTCCCGACATCCTGGCGGTGGCCTCGTTCCCCAATGTCCTCCCGTCGTCGACGAACCCGACAATGCCGCACACCGTGAACACGGTCGACGAGCATTTGGACATGCTCATGGTGTGTCATCACCTGAACCCCCGCGTCCCCGAGGACCTCGCCTTCGCCGAGAGCCGCATAAGGGCGACGACGATCGCGGCGGAGGACGTCCTGCACGACATGGGGGCCATCTCGATGCTGGGATCCGATTCCCAGGCCATGGGCCGGATCGGCGAGGTCGTCATCCGGACCTGGCAGACGGCCCACACGATGAAGCACCGGCGGGGCCCGTTGGCCGGAGACGGGGGGGCGGACAACCTGCGGGCCCGACGCTATGTCGCCAAGATCACCACGTGCCCGGCAGCAGCCCACGGGCTCGACCACGAGATCGGCTCGGTCGAGGAGGGCAAGCTGGCCGACCTGGTGCTCTGGGACCCGGCCTTCTTCGGCGTGCGCCCCCATGTGGTGTTGAAAGGGGGGATGATCGCCTGGGCGGCGATGGGCGACGCCAACGCCTCCATCCCCAGTCCTCAGCCTGTGCTACCACGCCCGATGTTCGGTGCTTCGCCGCCCGTCGCGGGCGCGTCGAGCGTGGCCTTCGTGGCTCCGGCGGCGCTCGAGAACGGCGTCGCCGAGCGCCTCTGCCTCGATCGCCGTGTCGTCCCCGTTCGGGACGTCCGCAAGCTGACGAAATCGGACCTCCGGCTGAACGCGGCGCTGCCGTCCATCGAGATCGACCCGGACTCGTTCGCCGTACGGATCGACGGCGACGAGGTGGAGCCATCCCCGGCCGAGTCACTGCCGATGGCGCAGCGCTACTTCCTCTTCTGAGCCGTGATGAGGATGCTCAGCTCTCTGTCGCCGATCTCACCCCTGCTGCTGCTGGCCGACGCCCGGTTCCCCGCTGGGGGCCATGCTCATTCCGGCGGAATCGAGGAGGCGGTCGCGCGCGCCGTGGTGGAGGACGTCACGACGCTGGGGCCGTTCCTTGCCGGGCGGCTCGCCACGAGCGGTCGTGTCGCAGCGGCTGCGGCGGGTGCAGTGTGCGAGCGGTCTCTGCGCGGTCTGGCGGCGACGGATGGTTGCGCCCTGAGACAGCTGTGGCTGGATGTTGACGCCGAGCTCGACGCCCGGTACCCATCGCCCGCTTGGCGCAGCGCATCTCGCACGCAGGGAGCGCAGTTCCTGCGGGGTGCCCTCGCGGTGCTCGGAGGGCCGATCCTCAGGTCACTCCGGGAGCATGCACCTCGTTCTCCTCATCACGCGGTGGCCATGGGAGCGGCGGCCGCGGCAGCGGGGCTCAACCCGCGAGAGGCGGCCGTCGCCGTTGCGTACTTGTCGGTCGCGGGGCCGGCGTCGGCCGCCGTCCGGTTGATCGGCCTCGACCCGTTCGAGATCACGCGGGCCGTCGCCGCGCTCATGGGGGAGATCGACGAGATAGGGATCGCTGCGGCCCAGCAAGCGCACCTTCCGCTGAAGGAGCTCCCCGCGGCGGCGGAGCCGGTGAGTGACCTCCTCGCCGAAGCACATCTCCGACGGAAGGAATGTCTCTTTGCCTCGTGAGAACCATCATGGTCGACCGCTCCGCCTCGGCATCGGGGGCCCGGTCGGAAGCGGCAAGACGGCGCTGGTCGCCGAGCTGTGCAAGGCCCTGGTCGGCCGAATCGATCTGGCCGTCGTGACAAACGACATCTACACCACCGAGGACGCTGATTTCCTGCGCCGTGCGGGGGTGCTCGACGCCGAGCGGATCGCGGCCGTGCAGACCGGGTGTTGCCCCCACACTGCGATCCGCGATGACATCACCGCGAACCTGGATGCGATAGAGCGGGTCGAGGGCGCGTTCCCAAACCTTCAGCTGATCGTCGTGGAGAGTGGCGGGGACAACCTCACTGCGACCTTCAGCTCCGGGCTCGTGGATCGTCAAGTCTTCGTCGTCGATGTCGCTGGGGGTGACAAGGTGCCGCGCAAGGGTGGTCCCGGCGTGACTCGATCCGACCTGCTCGTGGTCAACAAGGTCGACCTCGCTGCGCTGGTCGGCGCCGATCTGGGAGTCATGGAGTCTGACGCCAGGGCCATGCGGGGGCGAGGTCCCGTCGTGATGACGTCCTTGCGGACCCGTCACGGCGTGGCCGAGCTCCTCGGCTGGATCGAGGGTTGGGTGGACCCGGCGGGACGACAATCGGCCGACCTCGCAGCGAGGGTCAACGCGAGCCCCGGATGACCACGGACGCAAGGGCCGTTGGCGTGCAACCGCCAGGCATCGCATGCGCGAAGCGAAGCGAGCTCACCGGCTCGGTGCTGGTCGAGGTGGTCAAGCACGGGCGCGGGCGTTCTGCGGTATCGAACATGCGGGCTTCGGGGGTTCTCGGCATTCGGGATACTCCCTGGGGGCTGTGGATTGTCGGTACCGGCGCTCAGCCGATCGGTGGCGACCGCCTGTCCGTCGAGCTCGACCTGGGGCCGGGGAGCACGATGTTCGTTCGCTCCGTGGGGGCATCCGTGGCCCGAGCCGGACCGAGGCAAGGCGTTGAGTCGGTCGCAGCTGTCGACGCTCGCGTAGCCGCCGGGGCCACATTGGTCTGGGCGCCCGAGCCCGGCATCGCTGCTCAGGGAGCGCGCCACCGTTCGTGCGGCCGGGTCGCACTGGCTGCTACCAGTCGCCTGGCCTGGCTGGACGAGGTCGTTCTGGGACGCGCCAGCGAGGGTCCTGGAACGTGGGTTACCTCGATGCGGATCGAGCGGGCGGGCAGGGCCGAGCTCGCCTTCGAGCTGGGGTCCGGTCCTGGCGCCCGGGGCTGGGGTGCTCCGTCCGTGCTCGATGGGCGTCCTGTCGCTGTCACCCTCGTCGTGGTCGACCCGGATCGGTCCCTGCCGCCGGATGCCTCCGACATGATCGAGGAGGTCGATGCCGTCGGCACGATCCTCCCGAGCGCGTCAGGGTCGGCGGTGCAGCTCGGGGTGTGGGGAGAGACCCTCGGGTCATGCCGGCGTGTCGCGTCCGACTTGCTTGCGCGGTTCGGACCGCCACATTGGCTGCCCGAGATCTGGCCGTAACGGGCCGTTCATACGACAGGAATTGTTGAGCAACACTCGACTCATAGTGTCCCGACCGAAGGGGCCCTGTTGTCGCTGGGACGGACTGGGGCACGAGGACGACTCGCACGGAGGACAACGTGAACGAGACGACAGTCGCATCGCGGGGCGGGGCAGGAGAAGGTACTGCCGACGGACGCTCACCGACAACCCGATCGTCGCGCCGTTTCAACAAGCTGGTAGCGAGCGAGACGATGGAGGACTACTCACTACGCTACGCCCCCCGTTCATTTCGGCGGTGGAGTGAGTTCGTCGTGGCGTCCACGGCGCTCGGCGGCATCGCTTATCTGGCTGACTATGCGATCGGCGGATCGATCTTCGTGACCCACGGCTTCTCCAGCGGGATCTGGGCGGTCGTGGCGGCGGCCGTGGTCATATTTCTGACTGGTGTGCCCATCGCCTATTACGCGGCCAAGTACGCCATCGACATGGACCTGCTCACCCGGGGTGCTGGATTCGGCTATCTGGGCTCGACGATCACCTCCCTGATCTACGCCACCTTCACGTTCATCTTCTTCAGCCTTGAAGGCTCGATCATGGCCCAGGCCCTGCAGAGCTCGATCGGGCTGCCGCTGCCCGCCGGCTATCTGATAGTCGCCCTGGCGATCATCCCTCTGGTCGTGTTCGGGATGACGTTCCTGTCGAGGATGCAGGTCGTCACCCAGCCGATCTGGGTAGCGCTCATGATCGCCCCGATCGTGGCCGTCCTCGGGACCCATCCACACTCCCTGGCCGCATGGACACACTTCGGCGGGAAGGCCGCCGGCGGGTCCTCTTTCAACCTCGTCGGCTTCGGGCTCGGCGCTGGCGTGGCCCTCTCGCTCATCGCACAGATCGGCGAGCAGGTCGACTACCTGCGGTTCCTCCCGCCAAAGACCGCCGACAACAGGCGACGGTGGTGGTCGGCGGTCCTCACCGCTGGGCCAGGCTGGGTCGTGCTGGGTGCCATCAAGCAGATGGCGGGCGGTTTCCTCGCTTTCTTCGTCTTCCACCAGGTCGGTGCGTCAAAGGCGGTGGAGCCGATCATTCAGGTCCTGGGCGGCTACCAGGTGTTCGTCCCTGGCGCCGCCCTCGCCATCGCCGCCTTCTACGTCATCCTGTCCCAGATCAAGATCAATGTGACCAACGCCTATTCGGGCTCGCTGTCGTGGTCCAACTTCTTCTCGCGTGTGTTCCACACGCACCCTGGGCGGGTGGTGTGGATCTTCTTCAACGTCGGCATCGCGCTGGGACTCATGGAAGCAGGCGTCTTCGGCTTCCTGAACTCGGTGCTCGGGTTCTACTCCAACGTGGCCATCGCCTGGATCGGCGCCGTGGTGGCCGACCTGGTCGTCAACAAGCCGCTCAAGCTCAGCCCGTCGTACATCGAGTTCAAGCGGGCCCACCTCTACAACGTCAATCCCGTCGGCTTCGGCTCGATGCTGGTGGCCTCCGGGGTGTCGATCGCCGCCTACTTCCACGCCTTCGGCCAAGTTCTCTACGCATTTTCGCCCTTCCTGGCGCTTGCGATCGCTTTCATCATGTCGCCGTTGCTCGCCGTCGCTACGAAGGGGAAGTACTACATAGCTCGAGAGGACACCCTGCGGGCCGAAGCCGACTCGGCGCCAGAGTCCACGCTGACGTGCGTCACCTGCGAGCAGGACTACGAGCTTCCCGACATGGCCCAGTGCCCATTCCACGGCGGCGCCGTCTGCTCGCTGTGCTGCACGCTCGAGAAGGACTGCCACGACGCCTGCAAGCAGACAGCCACCGTTCCGGTCGAGGCTGGGGCGCCGGTCGCCGTCGGCGGCCCATAGCCCAGAAAGGAGAGGAGGACACAAGATGTGGCACGGAGACATCAGCTCGAGCCCCGACACTGTCGGGCTCGCAGTCGTCAACTACAAGATGCCCAGACTTCACACGACCGAGGAGGTCCTCGCCAACTGCCGGCGTATCGCCGACATGGTGCGAGGGATCGCGTCCGGCTTCCCTGGCCTCGATCTGGTTGTCTTCCCTGAGTACAGCACGCACGGGATCATGTACGACCGGGAGGAGATGTTCGGAACCGCCTCTACGATCCCAGGATCGGAGACGGAGATCTTCTCCGAGGCCTGCCGGCAGGCCGGCGTGTGGGGCGTGTTCTCGCTCACGGGCGAGCGTCACGAGGAGCACCCCTCCAAGAACCCGTACAACACGCTGGTCCTCATCGACGACCAGGGCGCCATCGTGGGCCGCTACCGCAAGATCCTGCCGTGGGTCCCCATCGAGCCCTGGTACCCGGGGGAGGAGACGACTGTCGTCGAGGGGCCAAAAGGGCTGCGGGTGAGCCTCATTGTGTGCGACGACGGCAACTACCCCGAGATCTGGCGGGACTGCGTCATGAAAGGGGCGCAGCTGGTCGTCCGCTGCCAGGGCTACATGTATCCGGCCAAGGAGCAGCAGATATTGGTGGCCAGGGCGATGGCCTGGATGAACAACTGCTACGTGGCCGTGGCCAACGCCTCCGGCTTCGACGGTGTCTATTCCTATTTCGGACACTCGTCGATCATCGGCTTCGACGGGCGGACGCTCGGCGAATGCGGCACGGAAGAGAATGGCGTGCAGTATGCCGGGCTCTCGGTGCCGGCGATCAACGACGCCCGCAAGCACTGGCAGTCGCAGAACCACCTCTTCAAGTTGGTGCATCGCGGCTATACGGGCGTCCACCAGTCCGGGGACGGCGAGGCGGGCGTCGCAGAGTGTCCGTTCGAGTTCTACCGCACGTGGGTCAACGACCCCGCCCTCGCGCAGAAGCGGGCCGAGGCGATTACCCGGTCCACTCCGGGCGTTTGATGCGACGCCCGGCTGTTGCAGATGGGGGAGTGGGCGAGATCTGAACTCGATCACCGGCCTCCAGGCAGGATGTCGCGGTGCACCACCCGACAGACAGCCGTCCACCGATTCCTAACCAGTGCGTCAAGCGGCTGACATCCTCACAGCATCAGGACCATCGCCGCGCCAAGCCGCGAGGACGGGACGGTCCCTTGGGCGGATGACGCGGGCTATCGTCGGCTCGTGGCTGAGCAAGCGCTCTACCGCCGGCCGTCTTGGCTGCTGTTTGCGCTCGAGATCCCTCGAGCGACGGCCGACGCCGCTGTGCTCGGACCTGCCTGGCCGGTGCTGAGGCTGGCACCGCATGGCGATGGCCACCCGGTGCTCACCCTGCCCGGGTTCACCGCCTCCGACGTCTCGACCCGGATCCTCAGGTGCTTCCTCAGGAGTCGGGGCTACCACGTCCACGCCTGGCGGCTGGGACGAAATCTGGGGCCCAACCCGGTGACAATCGAGGGTCTCCGAACCAGGGTTCGTCAGCTGGCCGAGGAGCATCGGCGTCCGATGAGCCTCGTCGGTTGGAGCCTCGGGGGCATCTACGCCCGGGAGATCGCTCGGGCAGCGCCCTCGGCGGTGCGCCAGGTCATCACGCTGGGCAGTCCGTTGCGGCTTCGCGATCGAAGCGGCAGCAACGCCGGCGCCTTGTTCGAAGCTCTGCGTGGTTCTCAGCGGGAGAGTCATCCGCCCGAGCGCCCACCCGAGGAGGCACGTGGGCCGTTACCAGTCCCCACCACCGCCATCTTCACCCGCAGTGATGGAGTCGTGCCATGGCGAGCCTGTCTCGAGATCCCCTCCAACACGAGCGAGAGCGTCGAGGTGTTCGGTAGCCACAGCGGACTCGGTTTCAACCCGGCGGCGCTCTGGATCATTGCTGACCGGCTAGCCCAGCGTGAGGGCGCTTGGCATCCTTTCCAAGTTCACGGAGTGGCTGCTCCGCTATTCCGGCTTGAGCGAGAGCGACAACAATCCTGAGACTCGCGCCCCAATCCCTCGCGCGCCCGAGGCCCATGCCCCGCTTCACCGGCCGTCCCGATCAGAAGGTTCAGGCGAGGCGGAATGCGCTAGCACCCGATGCGTTCGTCCCCCGGCCCAGACCAGGGTGAATAAGATGGGGCCATGGCGCGGTTCCTCACTCGCCTCAGCCTGGCGATCATCGCCGTCGCCACCCTCTACCCCCTTGCTGGAGCAAAAGCCGTCAGTTCAGGTGAGCTCCTTGCAGCCACTCCGTCACCAACACTCCATGAAGCCCAAATCGGCCTCAGCCAGGGTCCAGTACTAGACCGAGGCGAGCTGCTTCCGCGCCGGGGCTCGGTCCAGAGTCGGGTCCGAGCTGATCGGTCAAGCGATCCCTCAACCCGCCCTCTCCCGTTGGCCGGCGGTCTGTCCCTGGCAGTTTTGGCCATAGCGGTGTTGTGGAGCGCGCACCGCCGTGGTGGCAATACTCGCCGCTGGGAAGGTGTCGGCCCCCGCGGGCCACCACCGCCTCTCGCGCTGAACGCCGCCTAGCGCAACTCCCAATCGCACTGCGGGGTCTGGGTTCTGCCCCCGCGCCGATCTAGACGTGAATCCCTGATTGCCTCAGGGCCACCGTCGTCGATCTCGATGTGAGCGCGCTGGACGACCAGTTCATTGCCCGG
>DASXCO010000049.1 GCA_036491125.1 Acidimicrobiales bacterium
TGCGCACCTCGTGCGGGCCGGACTGGTGTCTATGGAAGAGCCCCATCAGGCGACGGCGTCCCACTGCAGGCGCTCTTCGCCTGCGGGGTCCTGCACGACGACGCACTCGGTGTCGAGGACCATGGTCGACCGCTGCCCAGCCTCGTACGCCGGCCAGGTCGGGAGCGACGCCGTGTCGGGAACACCGTGGCGGGCGAACGCCGTCCAGGCTTCGGACATGCGCGTGGCGATCTCCTGGCGCCCGGCGCTGTCGCCGGTGAAGACGCCCGCCCCCGGCTTGTCCAGGTTGTCGAACACGAACGGGATCTCCACGGCGTGGCAGGAGCCGAGCTTGCCTCCGAGGATCGGCGTGGCCCAGCTGAACAGGTACATGTACGTCCTGGGCTGGTGGATCGATTGCGCCTCGGCCAGCCGGATGGCGGGGATGCGGAACACCTGGTCGGTGAGCACGGCCGTCCACACCTCGCCCAGTGGCACCTCGGGACGCGACCGGCGGTAGACCTCGACCGCCTTGGCCGCGGCGGTACCGAAGACCGAGGCGGCACGGTGCTCGAGCGTGGCCTCGTCGACCTCGGCCAGACGGGCGTCCATGAGGCTGAACAGCCGCATCTCTTCGAGGTTGGTTCCGATGAGCACCTCGACGTCCGCTGACGAGCCGTCGCTGATCGCGTCCTGCGGAGGGCGGGGCAGGCTCACACCGTCGACGACGGGCGTGAACGCCAGGTTGGGCGTGGTGCGATCGACGACCCGGCCCTGGGCGGCGAGCAGGCGGTCGACGGGCACCTCGACGAGGCTGCCGACGTCACCGGGCGTCAGCCCCAGCTCGGCCAGCAGGTCGCGCGTGACCCGCTCGGCCTTGTCGCGCGCCACCACATGCGCACCAGCCCCGCTCTGCAGGATGGCCCGGGAGAACAGCCCGCGAGCCGCAGGCATGGCCAGCAGGGTCGCCACGCTCATGGCGCCGGCCGACTCGCCGAACACCGTCACCTGGGACGGGTCCCCGCCGAATGCTGCCGCGTTGTCGCGCACCCACTGCAGCGCCGCCACCTGGTCGAGGATCCCGCAGTTGCCCGAGGCGGCGTAGCGCTCGTCGCCGAGCTCGCCCAGCTCCAGGAAGCCGAGGACGCCGAGCCGGTAGTTGATGGTCACGATCACGACGTCGCCAGCGAGCGCCAGGCTCGTGCCGTCGTACCACGGGGTCGAGCCCGTGCCCGTCACGAAGGCGCCGCCGTGGATCCACACCATGACCGGCCGCCGGCCGTCATCGAGTGCCGGCGTCCACACGTTGAGGCTGAGGCAGGCCTCGGACTGCTCGAGCTTCTCGGCCCCGAGCATCATCTCGAGCGGGGACGGGTTCTGCGGCGCCACCGGCCCGAAGCCCGACGCGTCCAGCGGCGCGGTCCACGGCCTGGGCTCCTCGGGCGGGCGCCAGCGCAGCTCCCCGACCGGCGGCCGGGCGTAGGGGATTCCGCGGAAGACGTGCACGGGCCCGGTCGTCGAACCGACCACCGGGCCCTGATTGGTCTGGACGATAGGGCCGCTGGGCATGGAGAGGTTCTACTAGCTCTCGGGGGCGGCGGGCGGGCAGCCCTTGTTGGCGCCGTTGCCGCGCACGAAGTCGTTCACCTCGTAGTAGGCATCGATGGACTCGCCGGCGTCCCCCCAGAAGCCCTCCAGGACGTCGTACTCCATCCTCCCCTTGGACACGAACCAGTTGTTGACGTCGGTGATCTCCAACTCGCCGCGTCCCGAGGGGACCAGGCTGGGAATGATCTCGAAGACGTTCGGGTCGTAGAAGTAGATGCCGGTGACGGCGTAGCGGCTCGGGGGATCGTCGGGCTTCTCGACGATCCGGACGACCCGCCCGCGGTCGTCGAGGTCGGGCACGCCGAGGTGGCGGAGGTGGGCGGCGTCGCCGACCGACGACAGCACGATCCGGGCCCCGTCTTCCTGGACCTCGAAGTGCTCGACGGCCTCGCGGATCGACCGCTCGACGACGTTGTCGGCCAGCATCACCACGACCCGTTCGCCGTCCACGAACCGCTCCGCCAGGCCCAGGGCCTCGGCGATGCCACCCGGGCGGTCCTGGTACGCGTACGAGAGCCGGTCGATGCCGTAATCGTGGCCGTTGCCGAGCAGCCGCAGGAACTCACCGGCGTGGGTCCCCCCGGTCACCAGCATGAGCTCGGTGACGCCCGCGCTGACCAGAGCCTCGATGGCGTAGGTGACCATGGGTCGGTCGTAGATCGGCAGCAGGTGCTTGTTGGTGATCCGCGTCAGAGGGTGGAGCCGGGTGCCGGTGCCACCGGCGAGGATGACGCCCCTCACCGGATCACGCCCTGGCCTTCCTGCGCTCTTCGAACCGGCGCTCCCAGGCGAGCTCGTTGTCCTTCGAGTCGCGGATGTACGGCGAGAAGGCGATGCCCTTGATCACCAGCCAGTTGAGGGCGGCGACCGGCCACGGGAGCGGCCGGACGATGTCGACGAACAGGATCGTGCGGTAGCCGTCGGTGTCGTTCCACGCCTCGTGCTGGTAGGTGTCGTCGAAGACCAGGCTCCTGCCCTCCTGCCAGTGGGCGACCTCGCCCCCCACCTTGATGCCGCACGCCGACGCCGGCTCGGGGACCGCCAGGGCCAGGTGGTAGCGCAGCACGCCCTTGTAGGGGCCCCGGTGCTCGTCGATGTGCTTGTGGGGCGAGAGGATGGAGAAGAAGGCCGTCGTCATGCCGGGAATGCGCTCGATGGCGGCCGTGGTGGCCGGGCAGCGAGAGGTGTTTCGATCCGACTTGAAGCCGTAGCCATAGAAGAAGTACGTCTTCCAGCGGTCGTCGTCGGTGAGCGTCGCCTGGTCGGACTGGATGTCCTGGAAGTTGGGGAGGTCGTCCCGGTACCGCATGACCTGGTCGAGCTCGGACCGGATCGTCTCCCACTCGGCCTCGAGGGCGGGGATCCAGCCGAACTGCCCGGTCGGGAGGAACGGCGAGTTGCCCACCAGCGAGTAGCGGGCGATGAGCTTTTCGAGCACCTGGATGAAGCGGAATCCGACGTTGATGAGCAACTCGGTGGCGCGCTCGCGCACGGACCGTGAGCCCGGGCTAGCCACGGAAGGCCCGGTTCCACCAGGCAGGGTCGCTCTCCGCCTCTTGACGGATCCAGTCGAAGTGGTGGCGAGCCGACAGCCGCATGATCGGCATCGTCAGCAGCCCGGCCACGGCCCACCGTCTCGCCCCCCGACGCACCTCGAAGACCAGCGCCAGGGCCGACGCGGCCGACCACAGCCACAGGATCCCGTTGTAGGGGGGCACCTGGGCGGGGCTCAGGCCCTCGGCGCTGGTGAGGGCGGGCACACCAAGCCGGGTGCGGCGCGACGGCCACATCACGAAGTGGACGAGCGCTCCGGCCAGGCCGGCGCCCGCCCACAGGGCGATGGGCTTGTCCCAGCGGCGGCTGCCCAGCGCGGCTCCCGCCGTCCACACCGGCAACTGGACACCCCAGAGCCCGAGCGAGCCGGCCAGCCCCAGCTCCGGCTGGAGGACCAGGCCCACTCCGCTGCCGAGCTCGTACGCGTGGTGCGCTGCCGTCCCCAGGGCGCTGAGGACCGAGAAGGGCCGGCGGATCCGCGTCACGGTCAGGTCAGCGTAGCTGAGGGGCTCGCGCCGCGGGCCGTGCCGTCGGAGAGCTGAGGCGGCGGTCGACTTAGGAGATCTCGCTGGCGGGCAGCCAGGCCGCCTCGCCCTTGCCAGTCGGCAGGCGGCGACGGTAGCGCTCCATCACGTAGATGTCGTTGAGCTCGTCGCGGTGCCTTCGGACCAGCTCAGCGAGAGCGTAGCGGCGGATCTGGGCGTCGATCGGCACCGTTCCTCCCGGGGCGGTGACGGTCCGGTCGAGCGGGGCGGCTCGCCGGGAATTCGCACGCTTCTGCGCTCGCTTGCACTCCACGCATCGGCTGTGGCGGCCAGACGGCTTGGAACGATCGAGGCCGAACCGGTCGAGAGGTAAGTCCCGGTGACAGCCTGTGCAAAGGCGGGTACCCATGGTCTTCTTGTCCTGCATCTATGACTCCGTAGATTTGAGTGGCCGGTGGTGCAGCCGATCACTCATTCTACAGGGGCTTGGGCCAAGTTCTTCGATACCATACGTTCATCTTCGGTCAATCTCGATGTTTGAGAATGCTTTTCGATGACAAGGTGAGCGGGGTCGGCGGTCGGGTGGCAGGCTCTGGTCATCGGCGGTGACCCCGGATCGGAGGCCCCTGGACGTGTTGTTGCTGCTTGACGGGACCCGCGTAACCCTCAGGCAGATCCAGCCCGACGACGCCGACCGCCTCCGGCGGCTCTTCTATCGCCTGTCGCCCGAGACCGTCTACTGGCGGTTCTTCACTCCCATCCACGTGCCGCGGGAGGGGGTCCTCGAGCACTTCGCGCGGGTCGACCACGAGCGGCGGGAGGCGATCGTCGCCGTCGTCGACGGCGAGGTCGTCGCGGTGGCCCGGTACGACCAGGCCGAGGGGACGTTGGAAGCCGACACGGCCGTGCTCGTCGAGGATGCTTGGCAGGGTCGGGGTCTGGCCAAGGTCCTCCTCAGACACCTGGCCGAGGTCGCCCATCAGCGCGGGATCCGCACCTTCACGGCGCTCATCCTGGGCGAGAACGTCCGGGCCAGGCAGCTCTACTCGACGGTGTTCGCCGACGTCGACGCCCACCTGGACGGCGCCGAGTGGCACCTGCGCATCTCGCTCGAGGGTCCGGGAGCGGGATGCCGCTGACCGGAGGCGGCCCTATTGTGTGGAGCGCTCCGGTCTCATGCGAGCCCGGTGCGCCCCCATCCTCACCATGAGCCCCAACGCACCCCCGGTCACCATCGAGCACCTCAGCAAGAGCTTCGGCGGAGGTGTCCTCGCCGTCGACGACCTGAGCCTGGTGATCGAGGAGGGTCAGGTGTACGGCCTGCTGGGACCCAACGGGGCGGGCAAGACGACAACGCTGCGGACCCTGCTCGGTCTGGTGCACCCGTCGAGCGGACAGGCCTGCCTGTTCGGGCAGCAGGTGCATTCGGGCTCGCCGACTCTGGAGCGTGTCGGGACGCTGGTGGAGAGCCCCGGCTTCGTGCCCCACATCTCCGGGCTGGAAAATCTGCAGCTGTTCTGGCGCGCTGGTGGCCGGCCGCTCTCGGAGGCCGACTTCGACGCGGCCCTCGAGATCGCCGGCCTGGGCGACGCCCTCCGGCGCAAGTACAAGACCTACTCGCACGGCATGAAGCAGCGGCTGGGCCTGGCCCAGGCCCTGCTGGGACGGCCGGACGTGCTGGTGCTGGACGAGCCATCGTCAGGCCTCGACCCGCAGCAGATGCGCGAGATGCGGGAGGTCGTTCGTCGCATCGCAGAGCGCGGGGCCACCGTCCTGCTGTCCAGTCACCTGTTGGGCGAGGTGGAACAGCTCTGCACCCACGCCGCGGTGATGAACAAGGGGCGGCTCGTGTCGGCCGGCACGGTGGCCGAGCTCATGGGCTCGACGACCACCGTCTACCTGGAGATCGACGACGTCGGGCGGGCCCGATCGGTGCTCGAGGCCCTGAGCGGGGTGTCGCGGATTACGTCGGAGCTACCCGGCTTGTCGATCGAGCTCAACGGGATCCAGCGCAAGGCCGTCGTGGCCGCACTGGTCGGCGCGGGCGTCGGGGTGGAGACGGTCACGTCTCGCCACCGCCTCGAGGACGCGTTCATCGAGCTGATGGAGGCCGAGCCGGCCTGAGCGCGGTGCTCAGGCTCGTTCTGCTGGCTCCCTGGGGGAGGAGGCGGCCGCGGTCTGACGGCGACGGATCAGCCACCAGGCGATGCCGATCACGGCGATCACGCCGATGACGATGCTCACCGGGGTGAAGGCGCTGGCCACGCCCTTCCAGTGGCCAGCGAGGGCGTAGCCGGCGAGGGCGAGGGCGAAGGTCCAGGGCAGGCTGCCGGCCAGGGTGAACAGGCTGAAGCGGGCCAGCGGCATCTCGGCCACCCCCGCCGGGAAGCTGATGAAGGTCCGCACGACCGGGACACAACGCCCGATGAGCAC
>DASXCO010000050.1 GCA_036491125.1 Acidimicrobiales bacterium
GGCTTGGCATCACCGGGAGAGATTCTCCGACCGTCGTGTCTGTGCATCGCCAGTGAGAGAATGAAGCGTGGCAGTGTTCGCAGTCATCACCGCAAAGGGACCAAACTGGCTGGTCGACTGCGGGATCCGCGAGCAACCGGCCTGGGACGAGCATGCCCAGTTCTTCGATGGGCTGGTTGAGCGAGCCGTTGTGGTCCTCGGTGGGCCGATCAGCAGCAACAGCGACGATGAGGTCGCTCTCCTCGCAGTCGAGGCTGCGGATGAGAGGGAGCTGCGGTCGATCTTTGATGAGGACCCGTGGGCCAGGAGCGGGGTCCTGCGTGTCAAGGAGGTTCGGGTCTGGACCCTCTGGCTCGACGGTCGGTGAAGTGACTATCCCCGAAGACTCCACTGAGCGTCCCCAAGGAGCAGGCAGGCCCTGACCGTGACCGCCGGCAGTGGGGGACACCGCATCCCGCCCAAGAGTTCGGCGTAGTCAATTCCTAAGCAAAACGAGCAAAATGTGCTTGCGTCAACAGACTCTTAGGTCACTGACCGTCAGCTGGCAGGTCATCGACGCTCCGTATGAGACCAACGGTCCGCCGAGGCAGGACCCCTCCTGGTTGCCAGGATTCGAGATACCAGGCGGCTGACCCCAGGGTCGTAGGCTGACTCCGTGATCTTCATCACCGCCAAGTTCCGGGCCCGCCCTGACGATGCCGATCGCTGGCCGGAGATCGTCGGCGCCTTCACCGCCGCGACCAGAGCCGAGCAAGGATGCCTCTGGTTCGAGTGGTCCCGCTGCCTCGACGATCCCGCGGAGTACGTGCTGGTCGAGGCCTTCCGCGACGACCAGGCCGGTGCCGCCCATGTGCAGTCGGATCACTTCGCGGCCGCCCGCCGCCACCTGCCACCGCACCTTGTGGAGACGCCCCGAATCATCAACGCCACAGTGCCGCAGGACGATTGGTCCCTCCTCGGCGAGATGGAAGTCCATACGTAGGTCACATCGCCGACAGGGGATATGGCGAGCCCCGTGCCGACAGGCCAGCTCGCTCGGGTCCCTCGGAGTCCTTGCCGGCACCGTGGACAACCTGGCGCCTCACGGCTGGCGATGGGTCATTCCGGTTGGGATCGAGTTGCGGTGTCAGGCCGGTATGCGACCTCTGATCGACCAACTCCACGTCAGGTGATACCCCGCAAAGCGACGGCGGTGTGTTTAGCCAGAGGCTCCAAGCGGCCGGGTCGCGCGGTGTCTGCACACGAGCACGACTCGGCCACGGTGCGCTCCGAGCTATCTCACGACGGGGCTAGCGTATGCAATGATTACCCTATGCATGCAAATCCGGCCCCGCCGAGGGTGGAGCGTGACGCCGTCGTCGATGCCGTCCTGACCGCGAGCCGGGTGCTGGTGGCCATCGCCGCCCGCTCGCTCGCCGATGCCGCCGAGGAGGTGACGCTTCCTCAGTACCGATCGCTCGTGGTCCTGGCCTCGCGAGGGCCACAGAGCGTGGCCGAACTCGCTGAGGGGGTCGGCGTCGCGCCGCCCACCGCGACGCGCATGTGCGATCGGCTCGTGCGAAAAGGCCTGGTCCGCCGTCGCGCCGATCGGCGGGATCGCCGGGCGGTCCGGATCGCCCTCACCGCAGAGGGCCGTCGTCTGGTCGACAGCGTGACCAGGCGGCGGAGGCGAGAGATCGCCCGCCTTCTCGGATCCATCCCGATCGAGGCCCAGCGTTCGCTCGTCGAGTCGCTGCAGCTCCTGGCCGAGGCGGGCGGCGAGGTTCCCGAGCAGAGCTGGTCGCTCGGGTGGGAGCTGTGACCGGATGCGAGCGGCGGCAGTGAATCTCGGCCACCCGCACCGACCTCGGGTGGGACGTCCGCTGCCGACGACGGCCAGCTGGCCTCGGCGAGTCCACGACTGGCTTCGGGGCACCTCCACGGGCCTGGCGGTGCTGGCCATCGCAGTGGGCCTCGGCGCAGGCGCTGGGGCGGTTGCCTTCCGCTATCTCATCCTTGGCTTCACCATCTTGTTCACCGGTCGCCACGACTACAGCCTCGCCGACCACATGCCGAGTCCCCACTTCCCGGGTCTCGGCATGTGGTTCCTCCTCCTCGTACCGGTCATCGCCGGTCTCATCTACGGACCCATCATCCAGCGTTTCGCCAAGGAGGCCCGTGGCCACGGGGTCCCCGAGGTCATGCTGGCTGTCTCCGAGCGAGGTGGGCGCATCGGTCCGGCTGTGGCCGCGGTCAAGTCCCTCGCCTCGGCCCTGTGCATCGGCGGAGGGGGCTCGGTCGGCCGTGAGGGGCCGATCGTCCAGATCGGCTCCGCCCTCGGGTCCTCGCTCGGGCAAGGCGTCCGGGTCCCCGAGTCCCGGCTGCGGGTGCTCGTCGCCTGCGGGGCCGCGGGGGGCATCTCGGCGACCTTCAACGCCCCCATCGCGGGGGTCTTCTTCGCCCTCGAGCTGATCTTGCGGGACTTCGGCACCGAGTCCTTCGGTGTGGTGGTGCTGGCCTCGGTGGCTGCCGCGGTGGTGGGCCGTGCCGCCTTCGGCAACCATCCCTTCCTGACCCTTCCCGGCTTTCACCAGGCGTCACCCGTGGATTACCTCTTCTTCGTAGCCCTCGGGTTGCTTGCCGCGGTAGTGGGGGTTGCGTTCATCCGCGTCCTCTACGGGATGGAGGATCTCTTCGACCGGTTCTGGCCTGGGCCGACTTGGCTTCGCCCGGCTACCGGCGGGCTCCTGCTGGGCCTGCTGCTGCTCGGACTGCCCGAGATGTACGGGGTCGGGTACCCGGTGCTGCAGGCCGGGGTCGGGGGGCACTACGCCACCTGGTTCCTCGTGGTCTTGCTCCTGGGCAAGCTGGCCGCCGTCAGCCTCACCATCGCCATCGGAGGCTCGGGAGGCGTCTTCGCTCCTTCCCTGTTCATGGGGGCGATGCTCGGCACGGCCTTCGGGGCAGTCGTGGGCCATATCATCCCTGGAGTCTCGGGCCCCGCCGCCGACTACGGGCTGGTGGGTATGGGCGCGGTGTTCGCCGGAGCCGCTCGGGCTCCGATCACCGCGGTGCTCATCATCTTCGAGCTGACCGGTGACTACGGGGTGATTCTCCCTCTGATGCTGGCCATCGCCGTGGCCACGGCTTTCAGTACGGTGCTCTCCGGCGACACCATCTACACCCTCAAGCTTCGGCGCCGGGGCATCGACATCATGCGGGGCCGGTCGGCCAACGTGATGGAGGTGATGACCGTCTCGGACGCGATGCAACCGGTGCCCGCTGCCGTTCCGGAACAGGTTCCCCTCAACGAGGTGATCGCCCGCCTGGCTGCCGAGCACAAGGACGCCCTCCCAGTCGTCGACCAGGACATCCACTACCGGGGGGCGATCACGACGTCTCAAGTGGAGGAAGCCGCGCGGGAGAACTCCCTCGGCGCCACCGCCGGTGAGCTGGCCAGGGCGGTGTCGGTCCTGCGCCCCGATCAGAGTCTGAACGACGCTCTCAAAGCCTTGGTTCAGGGCGAGCGCTCCGGCCTTCCCGTACTGGGCCCGGATGGGGACCAAGTCGTCGGATGGCTCACTCCGAGAGACGTGCTGTTGGCCTACAGCTCCCGACTCGGTTCCAGCGTCGGCCAAGCCGAGCAACATCCGGATCAGGTCGTCCCCCAGCCCAGGTCACCAGGCGAGCCTGTCGTCGAGCCCGAGCTCGCTCGTCTCCAGGGTTACCGCGTGGTAGATCTGGAGCTCGGCCACGGCGCGCCTCCCGTCGGTCACCGCATCGACGACCTGGAGTGGCCCCCGTCGTCGGTTCTCATCGCCATCCGCCGCGACGCAAAGGCCGTAGGCGTCTCCGAGCAGACCCGCCTCCGTGAAGGTGACCATCTGACCCTGGTCGTCCCCGCGGCCAGCGCTGACGATGTATCGCGCCTGGTGGACGAGGTTCGCCCCGCGGGTGATGGCCGGAACCACGCTGATGCCGGTAAGGAGCGTGAAGTCGACTGATGACTGCCGACGTCGTGGCGAGATGGCCGGATGAGCTTGCTCGAGCCGGTGCCGATCGTCGGATGACGGAAGAGCTTTGCTGTGCGTGCGACGCGGCCGGCCCGATCGAGCGGGCTGGACTGAACGCGCCTGGATGGACGCAATAACGGCGGGTTCTCTCCGCCTCGCGACCGGGTCCTCGCTCTCATAGGACCAAACCGGCCAGAACGTCCATTGCCTCTCGCCACTCCGCCAGGTTCCGGCGCCACGGGGCAGCCATCACATGCTGCACGCCCACTTCTGAATAGGCCGCGCGCTCCTCGAGGATCCGGTTCCGGTCCATGCCGAGGGGATCCCATCCGGTGCGCAGCGAAATGGTGAACTCCGGCTCCGGGCGCTCGGATCGCAGGCGGGCGACGACGGGCGCCGCCTCCTCGGGCGTGACACCGATGAGTTGGAATCCCTCGCCCATCCTGACGGCGCGGCGGTAGGCCGGCTCGCCGCCGCCGCCTACCCAGATGGGCATGCGGCCGACGGGCTTGGGCAGGAGCCGAATGTCGGCGAAGGACCGGAAGCGTCCTACGAACGTCGCCGGGTCCTCGTTCCAGAGCACCCGAAACATCTCCAGCGCCTCATCCAGGCGCCGCCCCCTCGTTGCGAAATCCGCCCCGAGGGCGGCGTACTCGGGCGCTGACCACCCCACTCCCACGGCGATCAGGAGCCGTCCCTTGGACAGGGCGTCCAGGCTGGCCAGCTGATTGGCCAGTGCCACCGGCTCGTGCATCGGCACCACCAGGACGCTGGTGCCCAGGCCCACCCGTTCGGTCACGGCGGCTGCGTGCCCGAGGGTCATAAGTGGGTCGTACAGGTACGGTGACGGGTACTTCTGTGCTGCTGGATGCACGACATGGTCGCTGACCCACACATCGGCGAACCCGAGCCTCTCGGCATCGCCAGCGGCGGTAACGATTGCGTCCGGCCCGGCGACCTGGCCGTACTGCGGCAGATGGATGCCTACGTTCATGGCCGAGCAGCTTAAGCCTCGTACGTGCCACGAGGACCTGACCGGGAGTAGTGTTCACGGTCGGAAGGTGAATCGCTCGTGTCCCTCGAGTGATCGCC
>DASXCO010000051.1 GCA_036491125.1 Acidimicrobiales bacterium
GCGGCGGAGTTGGGACCGCTCGAGTCCGAGGTGTGCCGCATGGCGATCGTGATCTGGTTCGGTGTCACACCGTTGTAGGTGGCCCCGCCGTTGTTGCCCGTGAACTGTCCCACGCAGGGCGCCGCGTACTGCGAGAAGGGCAGCTGCCGCACACCCGGCTTGCACGGGAAGCCACCCCGGGTCGTGCCGGCACCCGCCTGCGCGGTGCCGACGCCGGCTGCTGTGCTGGGGCCGTTCGCGGCGATGGCGCCTGACCCGGTGCCGCCCGAGCCTCCCGCTGCCGCGCCGGGCCCGCCCGTGGTGACCCCACCGGCTCCGGCCGTGCTCCCGGCCTGGAACTGCGAGGGGTTGCCGTACTGGTTGGAGCCTCCCGCAGCCAGGCCGTTGCCGAGCCCCCCGCCTGCGACCGTCGGGAAGAGGGACAGCGCGAGGGCGCCGAGGGCGCCGCAGACGTACAGCAGCGCATAGCGGCGTATGTGGTACGCCAGCCTCAGGGCGCTGCGACCGAACGGGTCCGTTACCTGGCCCAGCGACTCGTCCTGTTGTCTAACCGTTCTTACCGTGGTGCGCACGACCCGGTCCTACGCGCCAGCTGTATGCCCCCGTTCCCCAACACACCTACTCCCCAGTCTTCTTGGCCCCCCAGAGCGCCGACCTCACGTGTGGCGGCGAAATCGCGTTGTCAGTCAATTCGTGATCTATGCGACTGCCACCTCCGCATGGCCTACGGGGCGCCTGCCGCCGTAGAGGAGCTCGGCCAAATTGCCTCGATAGAAGCGTTCCCGGTCGGCCTCGCTCGAAGCGCCGAGCTCCGCTTCGAACTTGGCCAGAGGATCCTTGCCCCCCTCGGGATGGGGGTAGTCGGTCGAGAACATGAACAGCTCGGGCCCGGCCTGCTCGATCATCCATCCCACCGGCTCGCCGGCGAAAGGCGTGAACTTGAGGTGTCGGCGAACATACTCCGAGGGTGTGAGCTCGAGGTTGCGAAGTGGTTCCTCGGTACGGCGAAATGCGCGCTGGCCATACTCCAGGTGGCGCATCCAGGAGACGACCCAGCCGGCGCCCTGCTCGATGCACCCTCCCCTCAGCTTCGGGAAGCGATCGAAGAGCCCATCGAAGATGAGTGCGCCGAGGAACAGCTCGGGTGAGTGGTGGATGGCGAGGAAGTCCTTCGAGCGGATGTTCTCGCCACCACCGAGGTGATCTGTGACCGGCATCTCGTTGTTGTGGAAGGCCGGGTCGAGCAGTCGACCTCCGCCGCCGACGTGCAGCACGAAGGGGACGTTCCCCTCGCTCAAGACCTCCCAGAACTGGTCGAGATCCGGGTGCGTTGGTGCGAGCGAGCCGGCGGCGGTCGACGGCACCATCACCGCAGCGCAGCCCGCTTCGATCGCCTCGACCGTCAGCGCCGTGGCCCGGGCCGGGTCGACGAGCGGCACGAAGGCGACCGGGAGCAGGCGGGGATCGCCAGAGCAGAAGTTGGCCATGGCCCGGTTCTGCGCCGCGCTGCCCGCGTACAGCCGGTCGACGTCGCGTCCAGTGAACATTGCGGTAGCGAAGGTGGCGAACACCAACTGGGCGTCGAAGCCGAGCAGGTCCAGGACACGGCTCCGCTCCTTTGGATCGAAGCCGCCCATGGCGTGCCAGCCCTTGTCCGATAGCAGCCTCTCCTCGGCCAGGGCCGCCTTCGCGGGGTCCGATCGGCGCTCCTCGGCGGTGGCGACAGCGTTCTCGAGCACTGGCGCCAGCGCGTCCATCCCACGACGACGGAGCCGGTCCCGCTGGTCGGCGTCGATGAAGCCGTCGAGGAAATCGGCCAGCTCCATGACGTGACTGTCAGCGTCGAGGATGGTCCGCTCGCCGGCGTACGTCATGCCGTCTCCCTTGGGTCCCAACTCGCAGTGACGCCCTGTCACCGATGTCGGTGACAGAATGACACCTCCACTCGCGCTCGCGCAAGCCGGGTGGGAAATCGGTGACACAATGACACCGTGAGCCCAGGGAGCCCCCAGCCGAGCATGAGGCGCGGTAGACGGCCGACCACATCCTCAGCGCCCGAACCACTCGAACCAGCGCGGCTCAGCCGAGCCGAACGGCGAGACGCCCTGCTCGACGTCACGGCCGAGCTCATGGAGTCAGTGGAAATCGACGCGGTCACTATGGACGCCGTGGCCGAGCGCTCCGGGGTGAGCCGGCCGCTCGTGTACAAGCACTTCGCCAACCGCGGCGAGATGCTGGGCGCGCTCTACCAGCGAGAGGCGGCGCACGTCCATGCCGAGATGTCCGCCCAGGTCACGGCGGCCGACACGCTCGAAGACATGTTCCGGGCTCTCATTCGCGGTGCTCTCCAAGCGCGCGCCAACCGCGCCCCCGCCCTGACTGTGCTCCGGGCCGCTGGCGTGCGCAGCCGTGAGCTGCGCGACGAGCAACGCCGGCGAGATCGGACGACGCTGCGGTTCTTCGCGACTCGCGCCGTCCGCGAGCTCCAGCTGGACGAGCGAACTGCCAAGGCTGGCGTCGCCATCCTGTTGGGTGCCGTCGAGGCGGTGCTCGCCCAATGGCGGGTGCGGCCGACGCGTGAGCATGCGGCCCTGCTGGAGGACACCTACGTGGCGCTGGTCATGGGCGGGCTCGACGAGCTGGCCCGGCGTTAGCCAGTGGCTGCGGTGTTAGGGTGACCGCTCATCTTCTGAGGCGACGATGCGAACGCGCTGCGACTTCGGAGGCCAGATCCAGAGCGGCCAGGCGCTGGTCGGGACCCCGAGAGGTGCGCTGACAGACAGGGAGGTGACGGTCCGCCGATGAGCGATCGAACGCTGCGGGGCCTGACGGCGATCGTGGGTGTCGCCGACGACGTGTCGCCGACAGGAGAGCTCGAGCGGCACGGCCGGCGCCTCGAGGCGGCCATGGTCAGCGAGGCCCTGGCCGACGCCGGGCTCACCCTCGCCGACGTCGACGGGATCTGCTACGCAGGCATGGCGACTGGCCTGGCCGAGTACCTCGGCGTCCACCCTCGTTATGTCGACGGGACGATGGTGGGCGGCTCGAGCTACGAGTTGCACCTGGAGCACGCGGCAGCTGCGATCGCCGCCGGGCTGTGCGAGGTGGTCGTCAGCGTCTATGCCGCAACGCCACGGAGCGACCGGCGGCGTGGCGCCGGCGGGCAGCGGGGTGGTCCGGCGTTCGGCGGACCGAACCCGATGGCCGAGTGGGAGATGCCCTACGGGCTCGCCATGCCGATGGGTGCGTACGCGCTCGCCGCTAGCAGGCACATGGCCTGCTACGGCACCACCTCGGAGCAACTGGCCCAGATCGCCGTCGACACCCGGCGGTGGGCGGCGATGAATCCCCGCGCCCGCTTCAGGGATCCGATCACGATCGCCGACGTGCTTGCCTCGCCGATGCAGGCCTCCCCGTTGCACCTGTTGGACTGCTGTCTTGTCACCGATGGTGCGGGTGCATTCGTCGTGACATCGGCCGAGCGAGCCGGAGACCTGGCCAAGCCTCCGATCTACGTGCTCGGTGCGGCAACCGGCAGCGACCACCAGATGATCTCCCAGATGCCGGACCTCACCACGACGGCAGGCGCCCGTTCGGGCCCTGCCGCCTTCGCGATGGCGGGGATCAAGCCCGACGAGGTCGACCTCCTGATGGCCTACGACTCGTTCACGATCACCGCACTTCTGCACCTCGAGGACCTCGGGTTCTGTCCCAAGGGTGAGGGCGGCGCGTTCGCCGAGGACGGCAAGCTCGGACCGGGCGGTTCGTTGCCCACGAACACCAATGGCGGCGGCCTCTCGTACACACACCCCGGTCAGTACGGGATGTTCCTCCTCGTGGAGGCGGTCCGGCAGCTGCGGGGCGAATGCGGGTCGCGCCAGGTCATCGACCCCCAGATCGGCGTGGCCCACGGCTCGGGCGGGGTGCTCTCGACCATGGGCACGATCGTGCTCGGGACGGGTTCGACGAGATGACGAAGTTCTTCGAGCCGCCGATATCGGACAGCGCCATCCAGTTTTGGGACTCGACCCGCGAACGTCGACTGGTGCTCCCTTGGTGCGCGGCGTGCGAGCACCCCTTCTGGTATCCGCGAGAGGTCTGCCCCCGTTGCCTCGGCGGGCCCGTCGAGTGGCGTGAGGCTTCGGGCAGCGGCGAGGTCCACGCAGTGAGCGTGCAGCACCGGCCGGGTCCGATGCGTGATCCGGCTGCGGGTCCGTACGCCGTCGCCCTGGTCGATCTGGCCGAGGGGGTGCGGATCATGACGAACATCGTCGGCTGCGAGCCCGACGCGGCGACGGTGGGGATGGCTGTGCGGGTGACTTGGGAGCCGCTTGCCGACGGCCGCCACCTCGCCCAGTTCGAGCCCGCTTGACGCGAGAGAAGAAGGAAGGGGCAGAGGTGAGCGAGATCTGCCGGGGACGGGTCGCCGTCGTCACAGGCGCGGGTCGTGGCGTCGGTCGGGGGCACGCCCTCGAGCTCGCCCGCCAGGGCGCCAGCGTCGTCGTGAACGACCTGGGCGGCTCGATCGACGGGACCGGTGCCGACGCCGGGCCGGCGAAGGCCGTCGTGGACGAGATCCGGGGACGGGGCGGGGAGGCGGTGGCCAACACCGACGACGTCGCCGAATGGGAGGGTGCACGACGCCTCGTCGAGACGGCCACCGGCGCCTTCGGCAAGCTCGACATCCTCGTCAACAACGCCGGCATCCTACGGGACCGGATGCTCTTCAACATGACCGAGGAGGAGTGGGACGCGGTCGTTCGTGTCCACTTGAAGGGCACGTTCGCCCCGACACGCTGGGCCGCGTCCTACTGGCGGGACGAGCACAAGGCCGGGCGTCTCCCCGACGCCCGGGTGATCAACACGTCATCGACCTCCGGGCTGTTCGCCAACCCCGGCCAGAGCAACTACGGGGCGGCGAAGTCCGGGATCGCCACCTTCTCGATCATCGCCTCCAAGGAGTTGGGCCGCTACGGCGTCACCGTCAACGCCATCGCCCCCGGAGCCCGCACCCGCATGACCGAGGACCTGGGCGGCAGAGCAGCGCCTCCGGCGGGGGAATGGGACGATCGAGCTCCTGAGAACGTGGCCCCGCTCGTCGCCTGGCTGGCGAGTCCTTCCTCGCGCCACGTCACCGGCCAGGTGTTCCTCGTCGGGGGTGGCCGCGTCGGTGTCGCGAGGGGGTGGGAACGGGGTCCGGGAGCCGATCACGGCGCCCGGTGGGAGCCGGCCGACCTGGACGACGTCGTCCCCGGCCTGCTGGCTGAGACAGAGACCTGAGCGATGGGCGCGCTGGATGGAAGGGTCGCGTTGGTCACAGGGGCCAGCCGGGGGATCGGTGAGGCCATCGCCCGGCGGTTCGCGGGCGAGGGCGCGGCCGTTGGCGTCTCGGCCCGGACCGTGGTCGAAGGGGACCATCCGCTGCCGGGCAGCCTGGAAAGCACGGTTCGATCGATCATCGAGTCTGGTGGGGCCGCCTTCGCGGTGGCCGCCGATCTCGCCAACGAGGAGGACCGGCGATCGCTCGTCGCCACGGTCGAGCACAAGCTGGGACCGGTCGACGTGCTCGTCAACAACGCCGCCGTCACCTACTTCGAGCCGGTGCAGGACTTCGACGGACGGCACTACCGGCTGATGTTCGAGGTGCAGGTCCGGGCTCCGTTCGAGCTCGCCCAGCTGGTGATGCCCGGGATGCGCGCCCGTCGCCGCGGTTGGATCCTCAACATCTCGTCGGGCGCCGCTCGCCATCCCCAGGGCCCGCCCTACCGGCGAGGAGTGCGCGGTGGTGCCGTGTACGGGATGTGCAAGGCGGCGTTGGAGCGGTTCACGACGGGTCTGGCCGCCGAGGCCTACGATGACGGGGTCGCCGTCAACGTCCTGTCACCCTCGGGACTGGTGGCGACGCCCGGAGTTGTCCACCACGGCCTCGACCGGGCCATGCCGCCGGACGCCTTGGAGCCCGTCGAGGCGATGACCGAGGCGGCGCTCGTGCTGTGCACGGGTGATCCGGCGACGATGACGGGGCGAGTCGTGTACGCCAAGCCCCTGCTGGCGGAGCTCGGCGGGCGGCCCAGCTAGCGCGCTAGACCACCGGCACCGGGCGGCCCGCCTTGAAGGCCGCGATCACCTGGCCGAACGCCTCCAGAGAACCGGGAGTGGCCACGTCGGGAAGGGAGACGATCGCCGTCTGGACGCCGGCTTCCGCGAGGTCCCGATAACGCCCGACGTGCTCCTCGACGGTGCCGGCGCCGAGCCGGTGCCCGACCTCCTCCGGCGTCGCCGAACGGGGCCGGTGCCGGTCCAGCGCGGCCCGCAGCTCACGGCGGGTGGGCGCCACGAGGGCCGTGGACAGATGGGTGACGCCCACCTCCGTCGGATCCCGGCCCAGCCGGTGGCAGTGGTCGGCGAGCACGGAGATCTTGTGGCGGACCGTGGCGGGATCGCCCGTCAGGTTGCAGGCGTCGGCATACGTGGCCGCCAGCCGCAAGGTCGTCCGTTCGCCGGACCCGCCGACGAGGATGGGCACATGCTGCTGGAGGGGCCTCGGGTAACACAGCGCCTCGGTCATGCTGACGACCTTGCCGTCGAACGGCGGTGAGCCCGGACCCCACATGAGGGGCAGGAGCTGCAGCGCGTCCTCGAGCAGCGCGTAGCGCTCGGCCAGCGGCGGAAACCTCCAGCCGTACAGACGGTGCTCGTGTTCCCACCAGGCAGCGCCGAGCCCGCAGATGGTGCGCCCGCCGCTCAGGACGTCGAGCGTGGCGACGATCTTGGCCAGGTGGGCGGGATTGCGCAGCGTCACCCCCGTGACCAGCGTGCCCAGCCGGGCTGTCCGGGTGCACGCCGCCAACCATGCCAGCGTGGTCCAGGCTTCGGGCAGGTCGTCCCAGCGCCGCCCCACCTGGGGGATCTGCACCATGTGGTCCATCAGCCAGATGCTCGAGAAGCCGACCGACTCGGCGGTTGCGGCGACATCGGCCAGCCAGGGGGCAAATGGTGCCTCAGGTGGCCTGCCGGCGAAGGATGACAACTGGAGCCCGAAGCTGAGGGGGAGGGGGGCGTTCCGCTGGCGGGCAGCCGACGCGGGGGCGTCGACGAGGTCGGCGGGGACGACCTCGACCGGCTCCGCCGGATGCACCCCGCCGAAGCCCTCGTCGCCCACCAGTGCCGCAGCCTCGTCGCGGGCCGCGAGCTGTGCCGTCAGGACCTTCGCCGGCACCGGGTCCCTCCGCGTCCGGTTGCGGGCCCGGCACGTCTCGGCCGGGGTATCGAACACCACTGCACGGCACGCCACATCGTGTCGGCGTGCGAGCTCCACGTAGCCGCGGCGGCGGGCGGGGTCCAGGCCGAGGGTGTCGACCACCGTCAGCAAGCCCCGCGCCAGACGGCGTTCGAGGACGAGATCGAGCACGTCGAAGGCGTCGGTGCCCGACCGCTGGTCCTGGTCGCCGACCCCCACCAGAGCGCGCAGCGCGTCGGACGAGACGACCTGCCCGGAGCGGAACTGCTCGGCCGCCCAGCGGGACTTGCCCGCGCCGGACGGCCCGACGAGCACGACCAGGCAGGAGGCGGGAAGACGCATCACCTCAGTCTGGTCCAGCCGGGCCTGGCGAGGCCGGCAACGGGCCGGTGTAGCCTGACCACCGCTTCGATCGATTGCACCGCTCGAGTAGCCCGGCCCAGGATGCCGGCTCGAGGAGTAGCCCGGCCCAGGAGGCCGGCTCGAGGAGAGGGAGAGATCACGTGCGTAAGGGGAGGGCCACAGGCCACGACAGCGACATCCCGGCGCTGCTGCTCCGCCTCGCTCTGGGTCCCATGCTGATCACGCACGGCTACAACAAAGTGAAGGGCGCGGGCGGCCTGGAGGGGACGGCGAAGTGGTTCGACGGGCTCGGGCTCAGGCCGGCGTGGGTGCACGCCCGCCTCGCTGCGGCCACCGAGATCGGCGCAGGAACACTCATCACCATCGGCGCACTCAATCCGCTCCCGGCGGCTGCCGTCATCGGGCTGATGACGACGGCGGCGGCGACTGACCACCGAGGGAAGGGCTTCTTCATCTTCAAGGGCGGATGGGAGTACGTCGCCGTCGTGGGCACGGCGGCGGCCGCCCTGGCGTCGCTCGGCTATGGGCGCTTCTCGCTGGACCACCTGCGGGGTAAGCAGCGGTCGGGCGTGGGGTGGGCGCTGGCGGCGACGGCCCTCGGCGCCGGCAACGCCGGCGCCTTGGTGGCCGCTTCCTACCGACCCGACCAGAACACCTGACCCTCTGGGCGGTCGCTGTTCATTGAGCAAGCGTCCCGGTCGCGCGTCAATTCACGGCGACGGCGGCGGGTTCGCCCAGACGTAGCGGGCCAGCGCCGGCTCGGCGCCGGTGTGCGGATAGGTCGCGACGACGGTCACAGCCCCGAGCGCGTAGCTGGCATAGTCGGCTGGAAAGGTGAGCGGATCGACTCCCGGCTGGAACGGTGTGGTGCACACCGAGGTCGGGATGCGGGAGGCCTCGGCGGGGCCAGGATGGGTGAACGCATCGAGGGCGACGGCGTAGGCGACCGGGTCGTAGGACCCCATGGCCAGGTGCTCAGAGACGTCGGCCGGACAGATCTGTTGGGCGGCGATGTTGACGACGGCGCCCCCTCCAGTGTGCAGCGACGAGCTACCCGACGCATCGAGATTCGGGAAGACCACCTCGTCGACGCGGCTGTAGACGACGCTGTAGGAGATGCCGGCGAAGGTCTCCGCCGCGCTGTTCAGGGCAGCGAGGAAGTGGGAGCCGGTCCGCTGCTGCCAGATGGAGGGGGCACACGACAGCGCGCAGATCCCGTTGGCGTCGAGGGTGCCGTGGTTGGAGGGGTCGATGGCCACCAGGTCGTCGACCAGGGTCCGGGTGTCGGGCCAGAAGCGTAAGGCCCACCGGGGCACCATTCCGCCCTGGCTGAAGCCGAGGACGTCGACCTTGCGCCCCGACATCTGGTGCATCGTCCGGAGGGCGTAGACGATGTACTCACCAGCCGTCTGGATGTCGGACATCCCGTGGCCGGGAAGCGTCACCGCGCAGTAGGGCAGCTGGAGGGCGCTGAACGCCCGTTCGTAGTTCCACGAGAAGTTCGGGGCCGGGGTGAGGGCGGTGCCCGCCACGAGGAGCACGGGTTCCCGGGTGGCGGCGGCGACGTTGCCCGTGCAGGCGAGGCTGGCGGCCAGGTCGGTGACGGGAACGTCCAGCGGCGGTCCGGGGCGATCCGGGGGAGCGTAGGAGCCGGCCGACGACGGGGCCGAGCCGGTCGCGCTCGCCACTCCGCCCGGCGCCGTGACGACCAGGGCGACTGTGAGGAGCAGGGCCAGCACCATACCGACCACGACGGCCAGTATCGCCCAGATCTGCCGCGATGGCTCACCCGACCAGCTCAGCACAGGTGGCCCCAGGTCGCGACGACCTATCGGTACTATGGCCCTTCGGACATGGCGGGGTACCCAACGAGGGCGCGGCTGGGATCGCCGCGGGCCGTGACGCTGGCGCTGGCGGCCGTCGTGCTCGGTGCGGCGGTGCTCAGCGGCTGCTCCTCGTCGGCTTCGTCGTCCTCCTCCACGACCTCGACGTCCAGGCCCAGCAACAACACCAGGTACTACGTCTCGTTGGGCGACTCGTACGCCACGGGGGTCCAGCCTGATGCGGCCGGCAACAGCGCTCCGACCAACCAGGGCTACCCCGACGACCTGTACAACGACGTCAGGCCAAGCGTGCCCGACCTCCAGCTCGTCAAGCTGGGGTGCTCGGGCGAGACGACCACGACGGCTATCAAGGGAGGGACCTGTCACTACGCCGAGGGATCGCAGCTGGCCGCGGCGACATCCTTCATCCGTGCCAACCAGGGCTCGATCGCCTTCGTGACTGTCGAGCTCGGCGCCAACAACTTCGAGGCCTGCGTGACGAGCGGCAACGTCGACAGCGGTTGCCTGCTGGACGAAATCTCGACCGTGGAGACCGAGCTGCCGCAGATCTTCCAGCAGCTGCGCGACGCGGGCGGCCCGCAGATGAAGATCGTGGCCATGAACCTCTTCGACCCGTTCCTCGCCGCGTGGCTCTCGGGGCCATCGGGGCAGACCGTGGCCCAGCAGAGCGTCGAGGTTCTGCGAGAGTTCAACACCGCGCTTCGGTCCATCCACCGCGCAGCGAACGCCCGAACCGCCAACGTGGCCAGCGCCTTCTCGACCTACGACAGCTTCTCGACCACTACGGAGCTTCCGGGGTACGGGAGCGTCCCGGTCGCCGTGGCGAGAATCTGCCAGTGGACGTGGGCCTGCGCGCCGCCACCGCAGGGCCCGAACGAGCATCCCAACGCCGAGGGCTACCAGCAGATCGCCAACGCGTTCAGGCCCCTCGTCAGCTGATCAATCAGTACACCTCGGCCGTGACCGAGTACCACTGCCGCTCGTCGAGGAGGTCGAGCAGCGCGCCCAGCTCCACCGCCATGCCGTCGCCGCCGCGACGAGCGGGCAGGAACCGGTCCCGCAGGTCAGCGCGCAGATCGACGACCTCGGCCGGGTCGCGGCGCCACTCCTCGCCCTCGAGCACGTGCCAGAGCAGACGCCGGGTGGCCGCCCCGTCGAGCACCCACTCGTAGCTGCCCCACTCGAACTGGCGGATGGGGCCTTCGATGGTGTGGGCGTGCCGGAGGGCGGCGAGGGTGGCGGCGGCGTGGCGCCCGCCCCAATTGACCTGAAAGCCGGGCCCGTCCAGTCCCCGCAGCTGCACGTGGTACAGGTGGGCCGCGGCCTCCGTCGCGGCGTCCGATGGAGGGGTCCGCAGCGTACGCGGCGGCTGCTCGGCGGGCGCTGCTGCGCCTGCTCGCGTCCGCTGCGAAGTGGTCGATCGGCGTTCTGGTCCTCGGTCCGTGAACGCCGCGTCTTGGCGCGGCGGACGTTCACCGGCGCTGTCGGCGCGCCGCCGGCCGGGGGCGACCAGCGGCCGGTCGTACCGCTCGCGGATCGACCGCATAGCCGCGGTTGCGTCGCGCATGCGCCGGGCGCCTTCGGCCTGGACATCCTCCCGCAGCCCCCGCAACCGGTCAGGATGGAACAGCTCGGCCAGTCGCCGGTAGGCCGCCCGAGCCTCGGCCAGGGTCGCGTCCGGGGGGAGGCCGAGCACCTGGAAGGGATCCGATCCCACCGACCGTCAGGTTAGAGGCTGCAGGAGCGATGTGGGCAAATTGACCGTGTTGCGTCAAGGCCGTGGCGCCCGCTCCGGGGCCGCTGCGCCGCTGCCTTCGCCGGCCTCCTCAGCCTCCGGGCGACCGGTACTCGGCCGACTTCTTGCTGGCAGCGTCGAGCTCCTCCGGAGTGAGCAGCACCGTCGTGGTCGTCTCGACACCGCCCGACGAGCTCACCGTCAGGGCCAGCGCGGCCGCCGAGGCGTGGTCGGGAAGATCGAGGATCGTGATGACGTCGGTCTCGCCGAAGGCGAAGTAGAACTGGTCTACGCTGCCTCCGACACTCTTGGCCGCAGCCTCGGTCGCCTTGCGCCGAGCGGTTCCTCCCTTGTCGAGAAGGCCCTTTGCTCCGTCTGCCGTGTACACCGCCTGGATCAGGTACTTGGGCACGATCCTCCCCTTCCTCGCTCCCTCGTCGCTCCGTCCTCGCTCCGTCCTCGCTCCCCGTCACGCCGGTGGCAGCAGCCTCGCGCCGATGCTTGTCGGTCGCAAGGCGCCTGCGGATATACCGTAGGACCATGCCCTCGGGAGCCGTGCTCGTGACCGGCGCCTCGAGTGGTATCGGACGGGCGTGTGCGCTCCACATCGACGGGCTCGGTCACCATGTGTTCGCGGGCGTCCGCACTCAGTCTGCCGCCGAGAGCCTACGGCGGGCCGCCAGTGACCGGCTGACCCCGGTGATGCTGGACGTGACCGACGCCGGTGCCATTGACGCCGCCGTCGAGTCGATCGACTCGACCCTAGACGGCCGCGGCCTGGCCGGCGTGGTCAACAACGCCGGCGTCGCCCGGGGAGGTCCGATCGAGTACCTCCCGATCGAGGAGTGGCGCACCCAGCTCGAGGTCAACGTGATCGGTCAGGTGGCGGTGACGCAGGCGATGATGCCGTTGCTGCGTCGAGGGCGTGGGAGGCTCGTGTTCATCGGCTCCATCGGCGGCCGGGTGGGCACGCCGCTCCTGAGTCCCTACGCGGCGTCGAAGTTCGCCCTCGGAGGCATCGCCGAGTCGCTGCGCCACGAGCTCCGCCCGTTTGGTCTACGGGTCGTCCTCGTCGAGCCCGGCGCGGTCAAGACCGACATCTGGGAGAAGGGCCGGCGCTATGCCGACGAGATGGAGCAGGTCCTCCCGCCCCAGGCCACGTCGCTCTATGGCGACGCCATCGCCGGTTTGCGCCGGTCGATCGACCAGCAGGACCGCATGGGCATTCCTCCCGAGCAGGTCGCCAAGGTCGTGGCGCGCGCCCTGTTCTCCAGCCGTCCCAGGACTCGGTACCTGGTGGGTCGCGACGCCCAGGCAGCGGGGGTGATCGCCAGGCTCCTCCCGGACTCGGCCAAGGATGCCATCGTACGGATGATCGGCGGGCTGCAGCCCCGATAGATGTCCTGAATGCGCGCCCGGCACGCGGCAGGCGCCTCCGGTAGTGTGCCCGGCGACCGCAGGAGGTCACGGATGCCCGAGCAGCCGGGCCACGGGGGCCCCGAGATCACCGAGCTGCGACGCTCGAGCCGAGAGCCGGAGGACGTGCGGCGCCGCCTCGAGTCCTGGCTCGCCCTGCGGATGCCAGCGGGAAGCGCCCCTATGGTGACCCAGGTCCACCCGACGGAGGCGACCGGCGTCTCCACCGAGACGCTGCTGTTCGAGGCCCGCTGGACCGAGGGCCGGCGGGTTCGCTCGGAGCAGCTGGTGGCGAGAGTGGCGCCTGATCAGGTCGACGTCCCCGTGTTTCCGACCTACGACATGGAGCGCCAGTTCCAGGTGATGCGGCTCGTGGGCGAGCACTGCTCGGTGCCGGTCCCTCAGGTCTGGTGGCTCGAGCTCGACGCCCGGGCGCTCGGGACCCCCTTCTTCGTGATGGGCCGGGTCGAGGGGCAGGTTCCTCCTGACGTCATGCCCTACAACTTTGGTGACAGCTGGCTCTATGACGCCGCCCTGCCGGACCGGTCGCGGCTGCAGCAGTCGATCGTGAGTGTGCTGGCGGAACTGCACGGGATCGGCCAGCCCGCTGAGAGATTCGCCTTCCTCGAGTACGAGCAGTCGGGCGCCACGGCGCTGCGCCGCCATGTCGCCGATCGGGGCGCCTGGTACGAGTACGCGGCCGCCGGGCTCCACTCGCCGCTGATCGAACGCGGGCTGGCCTGGCTGGACGAGCACCTGCCCGCCGACGAGGGGACGACGGTGCTGAGCTGGGGTGACGCTCGTGTCGGCAACGTGCTGTTCCGCGAGTTCGCACCGGTGGCGGTGCTCGACTGGGAGATGGCCGGGCTGGGGCCGAGGGAGCTCGACGTGGCCTGGCTGGTCTACTCGCACCGAGCCTTCGAGGACCTCGCCGCCGAGTTCGAGCTGCCCGGGATGCCCGACTTCCTCCGTCGGGACGACGTGGCCGAGGCGTACGAGGCCCTCAGCGGGCACCGCCTGCGCCATCTCGACTTCTACCTGACGTACGCGGCGGTGCAGTGGGCCATCGTGTTCCTCCGTACCGGACTGCGCCAGGTGCACTTCGGAGAGATCGAGATGCCCGACGATGTCGACGGACTGCTTCGCAACGCAGCACCGTTGGAACGAATGTTGGCCGGCAAGTACTGGGAGTGAGATGCCCGTTCCCCTCGATGAGTACCCGATCCACCAGACCCCACTGTCGATGGAGTACGTCGGCTCGAGCGATCGCAACTTCTACGACCGCAGCTACTTCAACGCCCACGACCGAACCGGTGACGTCTTCCTCATCAGCGGCCTCGGTGTGTACCCGAACCTGGGAGTCATCGACGCTTACGTCACGGTGCGTCGCGGCGACCGGCAGTGGGCGGTGCAATGCTCCGACGCGCTCGGCGACGATCGTCTCGATCAGCGCGTGGGTCCGTACCGGGTCGAGGTGCTGGAGCCGCTGCGCCGCCTGCGGCTGGTCTGCGACGCCGCCGACCACGGGATCGCCTGCGACCTGACGTGGGAGGGGTCGTTCCCCGCCGTGCAGGAGCAACCCCACCTCATGCGGACCGGTAGCGGGCGGGCCATCATCCAGGCCTCGCGCTTCGCCCAGGTCGGCACCTGGAGCGGCATGCTCCAGGTCGGGGGCGAAGAGCTGACCGTCGACGACGACCGCTGGGTCGGCGCCCGCGATCGGTCGTGGGGGATACGTCCCGTGGGCGAGCCCGAGCCGGCCGGGCGAGCGGCGGACCAGCCCATCGAGGGCATGTGGTGGCTCTACGCTCCGCTCCGCTTCGACGACTACGCCGTCCTCGTGATCGTGCAGGAGCAGCCGGACGGGTTCCGCACGCTCAACGACGCAGTGCGGGTGTGGCCGGACGGGCGGCGCGAGCAGCTGGGCTGGCCAGGGGTCGAGATCCGTTACCGGTCCGGCACCCGTCACCCCGAGCGGGCGACGCTTCATCTCCAGGAGCGCGACGGCAAGCCGCTGGCCATCGAGGTCGACACCCTGGGGTTCGTGGCCCTCCACGTGGGCGCCGGGTACGGGGGCGATCCCGACTGGGGGCACGGGCGGTGGCAGGGAGAGGGCTGGGTCGAGGGCAGGGAATACGACCTGACCGACCCCGGCATCGTCGCCCGCACCCCGTTCGGCGTCGTCGACCACGTGGCACGGGCCACGTGCAACGGCTCAGAAGGTTGGGGCCTGTTCGAGCATGGCACCTTCGGGCGTCACGATCCGTCGGGCTTTGCCGACTGGGGGTCGGTCGCTCCCTGAGCACCGACCTGGTGATCCGGGGCGCGACGGTCTATGACGGCTCCGCCGGCACTCCGCGTCATGCGGACGTCGCGGTAACCGGGCAGCGGATCGCTGCCATCGGCGACCTCACGGCCGAGGCCGCCGGCACCGAGGTCGACGGTCGAGGCCTCGCCCTTGCACCCGGCTTCATCGACGTGCACAGCCACGACGACTTCGCCGTGTTCCTCACGCCCGCCATGGACTTCAAGGTGGCCCAGGGTGTCACGTGCGACGTCGTGGGCAACTGCGGGCTCGGCGCTGCGCCGTTGCTGGCCGCTGGTACGTCCATGGCGGTCGTTGTCGCCGACGCGCAGCGCGCATCCCTCCCCGCATGGGACGGGTATGGCGGCTACCTGGACGCGATCGACGCCGATCCCCCGAGCATCAACCTGGCCGTTCTGGTCGGTCACGGCACCGTGCGAGTGGACGCGGTGGGCAACCAGCGCCGGCCGCCGACCGGCGCCGAGCAAGCGAGGATGGTCGACCTTCTCGAGGAGGGGCTGGGCGCCGGCTGCGTGGGCTTCTCCACGGGCCTCATCTACGAACCGGGTCGCTACTCCACGTCCGAAGAGCTGGTGGCGCTGGCCAGCGTCATGGCGAGCCACGCCGGCGTCTATGCCAGCCACATGCGCAACGAGTCCGACCGACTGCTCGACGCGGTGGCCGAGACCATCCACATCGGTGAGGCGGGCGGCGTACCAGTCCAGATATCGCACCACAAGGCGAGCGGTCGGGGCGCGTGGGGTCTGGTCAGAGACTCACTGGCGATGATCGACGAGGCCCGGGCTCGGGGCACCGACGTCACCGCCGACCAGTACCCGTACACCGCAGCCAGCACCAGCCTCGCTGCTGTGGTCCAGAACTACGAGGAGGGTGCGTCTGGCCTCGGTCCGACCGACTGGTCGGCCGTCGTCATGGCCTCGTCGCCCGGTCACCCTGCCTGGGAGGGCGCCTCGCTGACTGAGCTGGCCGACAGGTTCGGGGTCGATCCCGTCGACGCAGCGCGGAGAGTCGTCGATGCCGAAGGTTACGCCGCCGCGGTCGTCATCCACTCGATGAACGAGGAGGACGTGCGCACGGTCATGGCCCATCCCAGCACGATGATCGGATCCGACGGCCTCCCGACGGTCGGCGGCCGACCACACCCCCGCCTCTACGGCACGTTCGCCCGGGTCCTCGGGCGCTACGTCCGCGACGAACGGGTGCTCACCCTCGAGGAGGCAATCCACCGCATGACTGGCATGCCGGCGGCCAAGTTCGGTCTCGCGGAGCGGGGCGTCATCGAGGCCGGGGCTTGGGCGGACCTGGTCCTGTTCGATCCCGCCACGGTGGATGACGTCGCGACCTACGAGTCGCCCCGCCGACATCCCGTAGGGATTCGAAGCGTGTGGGTGAATGGAACGCTCGTGGTCCGCGATGGTGTCCACACCGGCGAGCGACCTGGTCGGGCGGTGCGCAGGGCGCAGACGTCCTAGGTTGTCTGCATGTCCCGTGCCCTTTGCCCGACCGTTCGATATCCTCGTCGCGAGTGCGGGCCCGAGTGGGCGGGCAGGGTGAGAATCGGGGGGAACTGGTCGTGCTGAGTCGTCGCCTGCCTGGGAGGTAGCGAATCGGTCCTCTCGGACCAGCTGTTTTAGCGATTCCCACGTCTGTGTGTGACAATCGCAGCGCGGGCGTCGAGGCCTTCATCGGACCACCGGCTGGTGGTCTGGTTGGAGGCCGTCGAGAGGAATAGGGGATGTCGTCATGGACATTGATGACGCCGTAGGTGTCCCTCGAGACCAGTCGGAACGCTCTGGACTTCGAGAGCCAGCGCTCAGGGCGATGGCCGATGCGGCTCGGCGGGCTCGTGAAACTCCGCTACCGCCACCTCCTTCACCTCCCGGCGCTCCGCTGCCGCCACTTCCATCGCCTCCGCTCCCTCCGCCGCTTCCAAGTCCACCGAGACGCCGGAGGCTCGGTCGGGCGGCCGAAGCCGGGATTCTCGCTGGGGTGGTGATCGCCGCCAGCGTGACGATCGCCCTCAGCACCGGGGGGACCTCGACGACCTCTCGCACGCGGTCTATTGCCCCGGCCAGCCCAGGACCGCCAGCTACTTTGCTGACGCCTCGGGGGGCTCCGACCCCGATCCCCGCCAGCCCCTCGCCTCCACCACCGCTGCAACCAGCTCCGGAGACCACCACGGCGCCTTCTCTGCTCGCGCCTCCGGTGACGGCGGCAGCACCCGCGCCAAGAGGTGCACCGGAGATCTCGTCCATCAGCCCATCTGGGGGCACCGCCGGACAGGTGGTGGTGATCTCTGGCACCAACCTGATCAGCGCTGACGGACAGATTCTGGCGCGCTTCAACGGGGCGGCGGCGCCGACCCGATGTCCCGCTCGGACGTCCTGCTCGATCACCGTGCCCGACATCTCGTCGCCTGTATCAACAGTCTCGGTGACGGTGACAACCGGAGCCGGAACGTCGAACGCCCTCACCTTCTCCTACGGGTGAGGCCTGGAGTCTCGAGGAGAACACGTTCTAGAGTGTCGCTCGATGGTGACTCGCGAGATCGACCTCCTCGACGGCGACTTCTACGCCGGCGACCCCTACCCGACGTACGCGTGGATGCGAGAGCACGCGCCGCTGTATTGGGACGCGACGAACGAGCTCTGGGGCGTCTCCCGCTACGACGACGTGCTCGAGATCGAGAAGCGCAAGGACGTCTTCATCAACTCTGATCAGAAGAAGGGCGGCTACCGGCCCAACATCCCCGCCGATCCCGCCATGATCGGCCTCGACGACCCCCTGCACCACAAGCGGCGTGGGCTCGTGTCTCGTCGCTTCACCCCTCGAGCCGTCGCCGACCGCGAGGAGCACGTCCGGGCTACCGTCAACCGGCTCTTCGATGTCGTCGAGGCCAAGGGCGGAGAGGCCGAGATCGTGGACGAGCTGGCAGCGCCTCTTCCCGCCATGACGATCGCCTGGCTGCTCGGCTTCGGGGAGGACGCCTGGCCCCAGCTCAAGGCGTGGTCAGAGCGGACGATCGCCCTTGGCGGCGGGCCGCGGTACATGAATGACGACGGCATGATGGCGGCGATGGAGTTCGCCCAGGCCACGTCGGAGCTCCACAGTGCGAGAGTCGGGTGTCCGGCCGACGACGTGATGTCGATCTGGACACAGACCGACGTCGAGGGCCAGCCACTCGGGGTCGACACGGTCATCTCCGACTGCCTGCTGCTGCTCGACGGAGGCGCCGAGACGACGCGGACCGTGATTGCTCGCACGCTCCTCAACCTGATCGGCTGCCCGGACCAGTGGGAGCTGCTCCGGAACGGGGCCGACCTCGGCGTCGCCACCGAGGAGTTCATTCGCTACGTCACGCCGATCCACAACATGTGCCGGGTGGCCCGGATCGACACCGAGGTTGCCGGGCACGAGGTTGGCGCCGGCCAGCAGGTCGTTCTGATGTACAGCTCGGCCAACCGTGACCTCGCCCACTTCGCCGACCCCGAGCGCTTCGATGTCTCCCGCCAGCCCAACGACCACCTGGCATTCGGGTTCGGCACCCATTTCTGTCTGGGAGCGGCGCTGGCCCGCATGGAGATCCGGCTCTTCTTCGAGGAGCTGGTCCGCCGGGTGCGGAGCCTGCGGTTGGTGCCGGGCACCCGTCCGGTGGAGATGCCCAACGCCTTCGTGTTCGGTCTGAAGTCGGCCCACGTGGCCTTCGAGTTCGACTGAGCCGGGCCTTTGCGGGTCCGCTAGCGTTCGAGCCCGAGCACGCGGAGGGCGTTGGTGCGGAGGAACTTGGGCCAGACGTCGTCCTTGATGCCCACGGCCGGCAGCTCGGTCATGATGCGCTCGAGTGACAGGCCCATCGGGAAGTACCCCGCGTAGATGATCTTGTCCGCACCCCTTGTGTTGGCGTAGTCGATGACCGCCTTCGGGTAGTACTTCGGCGCGAAGGCGCTCGTCGAGTAGTGCAGGCCCGGCCACTTGAGCATGAGCTTGACAGCCAGCTCGGTCCACGGCTCACAGCCGTGGCGGGTGACGAAGATCAGATCCGGAAAGTCGTACATCACCTCGTCGATGAGCTCGACGTGCTGGGGAGCGAACTTGAGGCGCGGTCCAGGCACGCCGGCGCAGCAGAAGATCGGGATCCCCAGCTCGATGCACCTGGCGTAGATGGGGTACATCTTCTTGTCGTTGATCGCCACCTGGGGGAAGGTGCCGGCGGGGAAGACCCCTGCGGCCCGGACGCCCAACGTCTCGTGCTCGCGCACCAGCTTGCGGATGCCCTCCATACCCTCGTTGGGGTCGATATTGGCCGAGGGGATGAAGCGGTCGGGATGCCGGCGGATCGCCTCGGCGCCGACCCCGTCGGGATCGCCCACGCCGATGAGTCCCTTGTCGATGCCCCAGGTGTCCATCTCCCGCAACGTGAGCCCGATCCTGTTGTCTGTGCCACTGACGTCCTTGTCGGGGACGTCCTTGAACATGTACTCGGCGGGAAAGGCGAACTCCTCCCGCGACTGCACGTCCTTGGTCTGGCGGGTGATGAAGCGGTAGAGCGCCTTCAAATCGCCGCCCGGGAACCCGATCATGGTGTCGACGATCCCGACATCATTGGGCATGGTCATGTGGCGTCACCTCTCGTGAGCATCTGCGGGGATCAATTGCGGCGGTTCGCAAAACAGTCGAGGGCCTCCCACAGAGGGACGGCCGGCTCGATCGGTGATGCGCGCGTGTTACGGGTTCGTCGCTCACGGATCGAACGGTCGGTTGGTCCACGACCGGCCCCTTCGACGCGAGGACGGGAACCAACCGCCGGCCGCCCCGGTCCCACCGTCGGTGGGGATCGTGTGGCCGACGAGGAAGTCGGAGAGCTCGCTGGCCAGGAAGACCAGGACGCGGGCCTGATCGAGTGGCTCGCCCATCCGACCGACCGGGAGGAACGTGGGCCACTTGTCCCGCAACTCGGGAGGATCGAACCGCTCGAAGTCGGACTGCTTCGACTGGGTGAGGTCGGGGGCTATGCCGTTGACCTTGATGCCCTTGCCCGCGAGCTCGACCCCGAGGCACCGCGTGAAATGGATCGCCGCGGCCTTGAACGCACCGTACACACTGTCGGGCGGGTAGCCCCGGACACCCTCTATCGATGAGACGTTGATGATCGTCCCGCTGGCGCGAGCGAGCATCGAGGGGAGGAACGCATAGCTGACTCGCAGGATGTGCAGGAGGTTGACCTCGTACAGCGCCTGCCAGTGATCGGGCCCGCCCTCGGCGAACGACGGTGGTAGGTGCACCCAGTGGCCCACGTTGTTCACGAGGACGTCGATGGGTCCGTGCTGGTCGAGGACGCGGTCTCGCATCTGGTCGACCTGGGCCGCGTCGCGGACGTCGACAGTGATCGCCGTCGCGGTCCCGCTGTCAGAGATGATGTGCTTGGCGACGTCCTCCGCGGCATCTCCGTCTATGTCGACCACGAGCACCGCGGCCCCTTCGGAGGCGTACAACTCCGCGGCTGCGGCCCCGATGCCGGCGCCGGCGCCGGTGATCAGAGCCAGTTTGCTCGCCAGCAGTGGCTTCACGCTGTCACCGCCCGGGGACCTTATCCGCTTCGGTGCCGTCGGCGCCGACCCGATAGGGTCACTCACAACTGGTCAAGTCCCTTGTGCATATGATCTCCGCCATCAGTCGAACGGCTTCGGCCTCGTCGGAGGCGAAGGCGAAGGTCGGGAGGTACCCCGTGTCTGCCAGCCGATCACCCGAATCGAGCATCCTCACGACCCCGGCCGGGGCGCGAGCGCCCGAGCTGGACCCCGAGCTGGCGCAGCTGGCCGCGGCGTTCCCCGACCTGACCATCGACGACGCCAGCCTGCCCACCCTTCGAGGCCAGCTCGCGGACATGGTGCAGGCGACGGAGCCGTCGGCCGGAGTGACCCGTACTGACCACGTTGTCGACGAGGAGGCGGGAGTCGTCGTCCGCGTGCACCGACCGGTGCAGGCGTCGGGTCCGCGAGCGTGCGTCTACTCGATGCACGGCGGAGGCTATGTGATCGGCGACCGAAGCATGGACGACCAGCGACTCGACAGCTGGTCCTCACGCTTCGGCTGCGTGGGCATCTCGGTGGAGTACCGCCTGGCGCCCGAGCACCCGTTCCCTGCCGCCCACGAGGACTGCTTGACGGGGCTCGAGTGGGTCTTCGGACATGCCGACGAGCTCGGCGTCGACCCGGCGCGAGTGGGGATCGCAGGTGTCAGCGCAGGAGGAGGTCTGGCGGCCGCGCTCGCCTTGGCGGCGCGGGACCGTGCGATCCCGATCAGGTTCGCGATGCTCGAGGCGCCGATGCTCGACGACCGCCAGATCACGCCCTCGAGCCAGTACGAAGACCTGGTGATCTGGAGCAGGGCGTCCAACTCCTTCGGCTGGCGTGCCTACCTGGCGGGGCTGCATTCCGAGGTGCCGGCCGAGGCGGCACCCGCCCGGGCCGAGGATCTCAGCGGGCTACCGCCAACCTTCATCTGTGTCGGTGGCGCCGATGGGTTCCGCGACGAGAGCATCGACTACGCGCGACGGCTCGGTGAGGCCGGTGTGCCCACCGAGCTGCACGTCTACCCCGGTGTACCCCACGGCTTCGAGCTGTTCGTCAACACCCGCGTCGCCCGGCAGGCCCACCAAGACATCGAAGAGTGGGTGGAGCGCCAGCTCCGTCAGGTGGCCTGACACAGCGGCTCACCCGGTAGCCGCGGCGGCAGCGGCGGCCTCCAGGTAGGGCCACGCCAGGCTGGGAGGGAGGCCCCCGACGAGGGGCTGGAGGGCGAGCGGGAAGCCCCGGCCGACGTGTGCGGCGGCGTCCGCGGGGGTGATGATCTGGTAGGGGCCGTGCTCGGCGCGAAGCTCGTCGATCGTCTTCGCCCGGGAGACCGAAGTGCTGAGCTCCCGGCCCGAGAACCAGCGCCCGTAGCCCAGGGCGTCGACCAGTAGGTACTCGCCGATCTCGTCCCAGGCTCGATCGGGGTCCTCGGCCACGAACACCGTTGGGGGCGACTCGGGCGATGGCAACACGCAGCCCGGCGCGTCCACGCCCGCAGCGGCCGCCTCGCTGCGGTAGGCGCGCTCGAGCTCGGCGTGAGGCTTCTCGGCGACGAACGGCATTCCCAGTCGGCCCGCCCGCCGCGCCGCCGCCTCGCTTCCCCCGCCGTAGGCCAGGACCGGCCCGCCGTGCGTGAACGGGAGTGGGCGCACCAAGGCCCGTCTCCCATCGACCTCGACCGGCTCGCCGGTCCAGGCCCGGCGGAGGAAGGCGATCCGCTCCTCGGCGAGGCCACCCCGCCCCCGCCGGTCGACTCCGAACATCTCGAGCTCTTCGGAGCGGTAGCCGATCCCGATGATGTAGGACACCCGACCCCGGCTCAGGTGGTCGACGACCGCAAGGTCCTCGGCCAGCTTCACCGGCTCGTAGAAGATGAGAAGGAGAGCGCCCACGATGATCGGCAGCGTTGTCGTCCTTGCCGCGAGGGCAGCCGCCATGGGGACCGGCGAGGGGAGGTAGCCGTCGTCGCTGGCATGGTGCTCGGAGACGACGGCGCTGAGGCACCCGTGAACCTCCCCCCAGGCCGCCATGTCGAGAGCCGCCCGGTAGAGGTCGGCACGGCCGTCTGCGTCGCTCATCGTGGCCCGCATGCCGAATCGCATGGTGAACATGGCCCGAAACCTATGTCCCTGTCGGGGGACGAGGGCGCTCGTTGCGCCCCGGGGTGCCAGCCGCTACGTTTGCATAAAGTATCGGATAAAGTATTCGAACTGTCGTACGGGCGAGTGCTGTGATCAAGGGGGGCATCTTCATATGCTCACGCTGCGAAGCTCCAGGCCACCGAAATGGTCCACGCCTCGGGCTGTCGCCGGCTCGACGCGCCGGAGCGGCCGTGCCCTGGTGGCGACGTACCGGGAACGGAGGAACCACTCGTGAAGTTGCGCACGGGATCCAAGGCCGGCGCGGTCGCCCTTCTTACGGCAGCGCTGGCCGCGGCAGGGTGTAGCAGCGGCTCGTCGGGCGGTTCGTCGAGCCCGGGGACGTCGTCGTCGTCTGGGTCGGCCGCGTCGTCGTCTGGGTCGGCAGCGTCGTCGCGGGGTTTCGACGGCCACACGATCAAGGTCGCCGGGATCAGCGAGCTGTCGAACTTCGCCGGAGCCGAGATCGGCTCAGAAGCGCGCTTCAAGAGAGCCAACGACACCAACGAGCTGAACGGCATCAAGATCCAGTTTCAGGAGATGGCGAACTCGAACTTCGATCCGGCCACGGCCTTGTCGGAGGTTCGCCGCCTCGTGACACAGGACCAGGTCTTTGCCATCGTGCCCGACCTCTCGGCCGAGAACCCGGGGCCGTACCTGGCTCAGCAGCAGGTCCCCTACCTCGGGTACGGGTTCGACACCAGCTATTGCAGCCCCACGCCGTCGACGTCGGTATGGGGCTTTGGCTACAACGGCTGCCTGGTGCCGACGAACCCGCCGAAGATGCCCGACTCCTTCAGCAACCTCTACAAGTACGTGAGCGGCAAGACCGGCAAGCAGCACCCGACCATGGCGCTCTTCTCCAGCGACATCCAGTCGGGCAAGGACGCCACCAAGTTCCAGGCCTCGGCGGCCCAGGGTGCCGGCTTCAACGTTGTCTACGCCAAGGGGGTCTTTCCGACTGTCACCTCTGACTACACGCCCTACGTCCAGCAGTGGCTGAGGGCCGCCGGCGGTAAGGCGCCTGACACGTTGACCTGCCTGGCGGCCACGCAATGCATCCAGATCTGGCAGGCGGTGCAGGCGGCGGGCTACCAGGGCACCTTCTACCACACGCTGGGTAACGTCGATGCGCTGGCGAAGGTGTTCGCAGGCACTTACACGGCCGCCTTCTACAACACGGACACGGCGTCGAACCCCGGACTGGCCCAGATGCAAGCCGACTTCCAGGCGTTCAAGCCGGGCACCGCGCTCACCGGGTATTCCAACGTGCCGGCCTACTTCGCCGCCGATATGTTCATTCAGGCCGTGAAGAAGGTGGGGCGGAACATCACCCCCCAAGCCGTGCAGAAGGCACTTTCGACCATCACCTGGCAGATTCCGGGGTTTGTCGGTCCGACCGTGTACCCGTCCTCGACCGCGGTGCCGACGCCAGCATGCACCGAGCTGCTAGCCGACCCGCCCGGGGGATCCGGGTACCAGATCGTCGAGCCCTTCAGCTGCTCGAACCGCCAGATCTCGATCGACCCGAACTTCACAGGATGACAACGCACCTCATCCTGCTGGACCTGGGAGGCGCGGGGCTGGGGCGGGCTCGCGCTGTGACGTCGCGTTGAGTGGGCATGGCGCTGGGGGCGTGGAGGCCCCCGAGTCGCCAAGATGGAGTGAGCGGCGATCAGGGGACGACCGATGAGCACCCGCCCTGTCTCGCTTGCCTCCACGAACTCGGCACCGTCGGAGGCGGCCGTGCTGGTGCTGGAGGACATCGCCGTCCGCTTTGGTGGGGTCACGGCGCTGGGGGGAGTGTCGCTGACCGTGGGCCGAGGTGAGGTCTGCGGATTGATCGGCCCCAACGGAGCGGGGAAGACGACCCTGTTCGACGTGGTGTCGGGAGTCCGTCGTCCCGAGCGGGGCCGCGTCGTGATGGACGGCGTCGACATCAGCTCACTCGGGCCACCGCAGCGGTGCTGGAAGGGGATGCGCCGTACCTTCCAGCGGGTCCAGACCTTCGGCTGGTTGACCGTGGAGGAGAATGTGCTGGCCGCGACCGAGTGGCGCGGCGGCGGGGGTGGGCTCCTGGCCGATCTCGTCGCCCTGCCTACCCGCCGTCGCCGGGAGCGAGCTCGCCGCGCCTTGGCCGACGGTGCGCTCGAGCGCTGCGGCCTCACGAAGGTGCGCTCGGAGTACGCCGGGTCGCTGCCCATCGGCATCGCCCGGATGGTCGAGTTCGCCCGGGCGACCGTGGAGCCGCCCCGGTTGCTGTTGCTGGACGAACCGGCGGCCGGTCTGGACGAGGAAGAGGCAGGTCGACTCGGCGAGCAGATCGAAGCAGTACGAGCGGAAACCGGGTGCGCCGCGCTCCTGGTGGAGCACAACTCGGGTTTCGTAATGGCGCGCAGCGACCGGGTCGTGGTGCTGGCGTTGGGATCGGTCCTGGCCATCGGGTCGCCCGAGGCGATCCAGGCCGACCCGATGGTGCGGAGTGCCTACCTCGGAGATGGTTCGCCCAATGGGGGAGGGAGGTAGCGGCAGCGTGACCAAGCTGTTGAACCTGGTCCTTTCTGGCGCGGTGACCGGGTCGATCTACTCCATCATGGCCTCCGGGCTCGTTCTGACCTACACGACGTCGGGGATCTTCAACTTCGCTCACGCCGCGGTCGCCTTCGCCGTCGCCTACCTCTACTACCAGCTGCACTCCGGTCTGGGCGTACCCATCGTTCCGGCCCTGCTGATATCGGTGCTGATCTTCGCTCCGTTGCTGGGATTGCTGCTGGACTGGTTGATCCTTCGCCGTCTCGCCAAGGCACCGGTGTACGCCCGTATCGTCGGGACCATCGGCCTGCTCGTCGCCCTCCCGGCCCTGATGCAGTGGCTGGTGGTCACCCTCGGCAACAACGTGCTCGGCCTGGGTCTGCTCGGCAACGCGGCGTCCTCACAGGGGGGCGGCCAGGTGCCGGGGGTGGGCCCCAACCCCGCGCACGTGTACCACCCCCTGCACGGGGTGGCGCTGACCTCCGACCAGCTGGCCGTGTTCGTGGTCGCCGCCCTCGCCGCCGCCGGCCTCTGGTTCCTACTGCGCCGCACACGGGTCGGCCTGGAGATGCGCGCGGTCGTCGACCGCGACAGCCTCGCCGGGCTTCGGGGCGTCAACTCCGGGCGCACCTCAGCCACCGCCTGGATCCTCACCATGATCCTCGCCGGCCTCGGCGGTGTGCTCATAGCCCCCCTCTTTCAGCTCGACGACACCACCTTCACCCTCGTCGTGCTCGGCTCACTGGCCGCCGTGGTGCTCGGCGGGCTGCGCTCCCTGCCCATCGCGTTCGCCGGGGGCCTGTTGCTCGGCGTGGTGCAGAACCTCATCGCCGGCTACAACAACGTCCTGCCCAGCTTCATCGGCAACCTGACCGGCCTCCGATCGGCCGTGCCGTACCTACTCGTCCTGGTGCTGGGCTTGATCATCGGTCGGGACCGCTCCCGTCAGGCGGGCTCGGTCGCCGAGGAGCGGTCGCCGCCCGACCATCGCCGGGGGATGTCCGCGCTCCGCCGGAGGCTGCCGTGGGCGGTCTTTGTCGTGCTCCTGGTCGGGTTCTCGATGCAGTGGCTGAACGTGTCCTGGCTGCGGGCCGACACCTACGACCAGACCGTGATCGCCCAGGGGCTCGCCACCGCCATCATCTTCCTGTCGTTCGTCATCGTGACGGGAATGGGGGGCATGGTCAGCCTTGCCCAAGCGACCTTTGTCACCGCAGGCGGGTTCGCTGCCGGGTGGGCCCTCAGCCGGAACTGGGGCATCGACATCCCGCTCATCGCCTCGCATGGACACCTCAACTTCGCCTGGGCAGTGCTCATCGCCACTGTCGCGGCGGCGGCATTGGGGGCGCTGATCGCCTTGCCAGCCGTCCGGCTGGGCGCCGTCTACCTGGCTGTCTGGTCACTGGCGGCCGCATTCTTCTTCTCCTTGGTGCCCTTCGCCTACGACGCCATCGGCAAGGGGCAGCTGGGCTGGACCATCCCGTCCCCGGGATTGAACGTGCCAGGTCTCAACTGGGTGCACACCCTTGCGGCCCCTCAGGGCGGGGCGTTCAACTTCAGCCGCCTGGCCGACCAGATTCTTCTCTTCTTGGCCGTGTTCGGCGTGATCACGGCCGTGATCCACGCGCTGCTGCGCTCGGCGTCGGGACGAGCGATGCTCGCCGTGCGCAGCTCTCCCATCGCAGCTCAGGCATTCGGCATCCGAGCCAACCGCACCAGGATCCTCATCTTCGCCCTGTCGGCCGGCATCGCCGGGCTCGGTGGGGTCATGCTCAGCTTGTTCTCGTCCGCCGCCAGCAACAGCACCGCGCCGCCACTCATCGGCCTCGTCTGGCTGGCGGTGGTCGTAGTGTTCGGCATTCGCCGGCCGGGCGGTGCGCTCCTTGCCGGCTTGTTCGTCGCCGGGGCCACCGCGTTGTTCCACTGGATGTCGTCGGTCCTACCCGGCGGCTCGATCAACACGCTCGTCACCTCGGTCTACTTCGTCCCGATCCTGTCGGGCCTCGGTGCCATCCAGCTCGCCCGGGAGCCCGACGGCATTCTGTCGCTGGCGGGCCGGACGCGGCTGAGGTGGCCCGGAACGAGGCGGCGGGAGCGGATCGCCGCGGTCGAGGCTGGTATGCACGGCGGCACGGTCCCTGAGCATGAGCGGACCCACACCGGCGCGGCCGCCACGGGACCCGGCGATCCCGACGCCGCCCTGTCGCTCTCAGGAATCGTCGCTGGTTATGGCGACGCGGAGGTCCTCCACGGGGTGACGATGAACCTCTACGCCGGAAAGGTCATCGCGCTGCTCGGCGCCAACGGCGCTGGAAAGTCGACTCTCTGTGGTGTCGCCGCCGGCCTGGTCGCGCCCACCGACGGAAGCATCACGCTGAAGGGGACCGACCTCACTGCTCGCCCCGCCTACCAACGCGCCCGTGCCGGCCTCGTGTTGGTCCCCGAGGCGCGCGGGGTGTTCCCTGGCCTCACGGTCGAGGAGAATCTCTCTGTGTCTCTCCGTGTCCCTCAGGACCGGGAACGGGCCTACTCGCGCTTTCCCCTCTTGGCCCAGCGCCGCAATCAGCACGCGGGCCTGCTGTCCGGCGGCGAGCAGCAGATGCTGAGTCTCGCTCCGGCGCTGGCCGATCCTCCAGCGGTGCTGATCGCCGATGAGCCCACGCTCGGACTGGCACCGCTCGCGGCCGAGGAGGTCTTGCGGGCGATCCTCGAGCTGCGTGACGACGACACGGCCGTGCTCCTGGTCGAAGAGCACGCCCAGAACGCCCTTCAGGTCGCTGACTCGGTCGTCTGCATGGACCTGGGCCTCGTGACCTGGACTGGCGCCACGGCGGAGGCGGACATCGACCAGCTCAGCGCCACCTATCTGGGAAGCGCCAAGGCGTGAGGGAGGCGACGTGGCAGTGCGTGATCGACTCGTCAGGTCGCCAGGGGAAGGCCGTGTCCCTCGGCGCCACCCACGGGATTCTCCGTCTTTCCGAAGCGATCAGCCCGTTGGCGCAGCGTGTTGGCCATACCGTCGACGGGGCCCAGGGTGATGACGAAGCGACCGGCAACGATGCCGTCGAGGACGGCGTCGGCGAGCTCGTCGAGGGGCTGCAGGGGGAGCCCGCGTCCTGCCTTTGCCGCCTGTTCCTTGAGCGACTCGATGGTGAGGGGTTCGGTCGGACGAGGTACCTCCCGCCCCCATCGGGCCGGGCGATTGCGGTCGCTCGTCCACATGCCGGTGGCGAGCAGCCCCTTCCCGCTCGGGAAGAAGAGCGAGGCGGCCACGTTGGCCCCGACCTCCTCGAGCTGGACGCCCAGGCACTCCGTCAGGATTGACACAGCGGCCTTGCTCGCCGCGTAGGCCGAGGCGGTGGGCATCGGCGTGATGCCGCCGTCTCCGGAGGTCGTGTTGATGACGTAGCCCGGTTCGCCGCTGGCGATCATCCGCGGAACGAACGCCTGGATGCCGAAGATCACCCCGTTGACATTGACGGCGTGCACCCACCTCCAGTCGTTCGGTGTCGTCTCCCACACCTTGGCCGCAGGAGCGCCGACCCCGGCGTTGTTGAACAGCAGATTGGTCCGTCCGAAGCGCTCGTACACCTGGTCGGCGAGGGATCTGACCGACTCGAAGTCAGTGACGTCGGTGACGACAGCCACCAGCTCTCTGCCCGGGGGGGCCGCCACCTCGTCGATCGCACGGTCGAGCGCCTTCTTCTCGACGTCCGCGATCACCACGTCTGCGTCGGCGGTCAGGAGCGCTTCACACAGGGCCCTGCCGATGCCCGAGGCACCTCCGGTGACGACTGCGACCTTGCCGCTGAAGCTCGTGATCGGGCTCGACATCGCTGCTCTCCTCGAGTCAGGTGTCCTCGACATATATCTGATATATGTATCATAACTCGCTCGATAATTCGAGGGCAATCGGGAGAGAATCACTCATGACCTGGTCCGACCAGATCGCCGATCGGCTTACCCTGCGCGAGGTGTCAGACCGGTACGCAAGGGCAGTTGATCGACGCGACGCCGACGCCATCGCCGACATCTTCACCGAGGACGCCGAGCTCAGCATTCATGAGCCCGCAGAGGCCGAACCGCCCTCCCGAGTGCTTCGAGGCCGCAGCGAGATCAGTGGGATCCCGCGGTTGATCGCTCGGTATCCCAAGACCTTCCACTTCATGGGGAACGCTCTCTACGAGATCGACGACGACTCGGCAACGGGTGAGGTCTACTGCGTGGCTCACCATCTGACCCACGACCCTGCAGGTGCGACTGACTACGTCATGCTCATCCGGTACCTCGACGCCTACCAGCGGTGCGACGATGGTCGTTGGAGGATCAGCAGTCGTCGTCTCCTCGTCGACTGGACCGAGGATCGCGCGACCGGCTGAAAGGCGAGATGCGCCTGCACGCGGTGGCCGGAGTGCCTACAATATACGATCTGAGGCCACCCGCCAAGGGGAGCAGTGCTCCCAGGCCGACTGGAGGTTGAGCGCTGACCGTCATGGAGGACATCTACTGGGACCCGTTCGACACCGACATCGACACGAATCCCTACGAGATCTGGCGCAGGATGCGGGATCGCGCTCCTGTGTACCGGAACGAGCGCTACGACTTCTGGGCTCTCAGCCGCTTCGACGACGTCCAGGCCGCCCACCATGACGTGGCGACCTACATCTCCGGACGGGGCACGGTGCTGGAGATGATGGGCGCCGAGATGAGCGAGGCCGGCCCCATGATGATCTTCATGGACCCGCCCGAGCACGACCGGCTTCGCCAGCTCGTATCGCGGGCGTTCACACCCAGACGGGTGGCGGCCCTCGAGGAGCGCGTCCGTGAGGTGTGCAGTGAATATCTCGACCCACAAGTGGGAGGGGACGGGTTCGACTACCTCCGTGACTTCGGCGCCCAGCTTCCGTCGCGGATCATCTCCCACCTGCTGGGGGTACCGCCGTCGGACCGGCCCGCCGTTCTCGAGCTGATAGACACCCTGTTCCACATCGAGCCCGGTGTCGGGATGATCAACGACGTTTCGCTGACCGCCGGGATCGAGCTCAACCAGTATCTCCATGGTCAGCTCGAGGAACGCCGCCGTCACCCCCGTGACGACCTCCTCACCGGCCTGGTCCAGTCCGAGCTGACCGACGAGACTGGCGCACCTCGGCGCCTCACCGACGAAGAGAGCGCCAGCTTCGCCAATCTTCTCGTCAGCGCCGGCACCGAGACAGTCGCACGGCTCCTCGGTTGGGCCGCCGTCGTCTTGGCCGACTACCCGGAGCAGCGGGCGGAGCTGGCGGGTGACTCCTCCCTCCTCCCCAAGGCGGTCGAGGAGCTGCTCCGCTTCGAGGCCCCGTCACCGGTGCAGGGACGATGGGCCACCAGAGAGGTGGAGCTCCACGACAAGGTCATCCCGGCGCAGTCGAAGGTGCTGCTCCTCACCGGCTCGGCCGATCGCGACGAGCGCAAGTACCCCGACGCCGATCGCTTCGACATCCATCGTCAGATGGACGGCCACGTCGCCTTCGGATTCGGGACCCACTTCTGCGTGGGCGCCGCCCTTGCCCGCCTCGAGGGTCGAATCGCCCTGGAGGAGACGCTGGCTCGCTTCCCACGGTGGGAGGTCGATCACGAGCACGCCGAACGCCTCCACACCAGCACGGTCCGGGGCTACAAGAGGGTCCCCATTCTGGTCTGAGGCGCGCCGCGCCACCCGGGCCGGCCTCTGGTCAGCGCACGGCGTCGTAGCGACTGTGGGCGTAGGGCTCGAAGGCATCGGGGTCAACCGGACCGACCACCTTCGGCTCGTGCGTCGCCCGCCGGATGGTCCAGCTCGTCGACACCGTGTCGACGACGGGGAGGTCGACGACAGGACAGCTCGGAAGGTCGCGCAGCACCAGCTTGCCTTCGACCCGCTCCAGTGACTGGGGGGCACGAACCTGGTCGACACGCACGAGGAGAGGACCCGCGTCGAAGCCGTCGCCGTCCACGGCGGGAAGGAACTTGAACCACCACTGGATGGCGGGGTACTCGGCCGGTGTCTCCAGCTTCTCGACGACATCGCCGATGATCTCCACGAAGGTGACGCCCTGGCGACTCATGCGGCCTTCCACGTGGTCACCGTCACGCGTCAGCTCGATGTCGGCCAGCTTCTTGGGCTCGCCGAACCTCTCCCGGCTGATCGAGACGGCCGGCTCGAGGTCGATGGGGATCAGCAGCGGATACTCACCCGTCTCGCCCCGGTACCTGGCGTCGACCGCGAAGTACCCGACCATCTCGTGGTACGTGAAGTCACCGAACTGAAGGTTGATCTCCGTGATGCGGGTGTGGACCCGAGGCTCGTCGGGAGGCTCCAGGGGTGGTGGGATGACCGCTGCCAGGACGTCAGGGTCGGTGAGGTACACGGCCTCCAGCGACGGCAAGACGGGTGAGAAGCTGTTGGCGCCGTGGGACTTCCCTGTCGGAGGCTCCCTCACCCAACGGTTCTGGCTCATACCCGCGCCCCCTCGGCTCTGCCGGGTCGGTTGCTCGACTTCCGTCGCTTCGACTTTTCCCTCTTCTAAGCAGATTCGAATACTATATCCGAAACTATCGCCTGTTTCCTCCGGGCGCAACGGGACGCTCGGTAGCATCGTGGCGCAGCTGCCGGCCGAGGCCGGCCCGACGCAGGGAGGACCGAATAGGCGACGCTCGGCACGACTCCGGAATGACCGCGGCCGGCAGTGACCGGTCGCCCCGGCGGGCCGGAAGGCCTCCCCGCATCGACCGGGAGACGATCGCTCGCACCGCGGCCGAGATGGGCTTGGACCGGGTCACCATGAAAGCGGTGGCTGATCGGCTGGGGGTGAGCGTCCCCGGTCTCTACCACCACGTACGAAGCCGTGACGACCTGATCCGCCTGGCCGCCGAGTACGCCGCCTCCCACATCGACGTTCCGAGCGACCGGGGCCAGCACTGGTCGGTCTGGTTGCTCGAGTGGGCGGAGTACGTGCGTGCCGCGCTGACGTCGCTGCCCGACGTTCTCGGGCAGTTCCTGAGCGGGTCGATCGGGATGGACCGGATGGTCGACCATCTCGATGCGGTCATCGAGCTCATGACCGCGCAGGGCTTTTCGCCGGCCGAAGCCATCGATGCGTTCCGCCTCGTGAGCGCCACGTCGCTGGGTGTCGCCGTCGGGGAGATCCGAGAGGCGAGGGAGGCCGAGGCGGGGCGGTCCTCGGTCGCCGAGTACCACCGGCTCCTGGCCCGCCGCCGGCCCACCGAGCTCACCCAGATCCGCAAGCTGGTCGGCGCCCCCGAGCAGCTGGCGCCGTCGTTCGAGGAGCAGATCCGCACCGTGCTGGTGGGCATCGCGGCGAGGCGGGGCGAGCCATGGGAGCAACTGCCGGCTCTGGCGCGGCACGTCAACGCCGAGGGCCGAGGCACGGGCTTCATGCATCCCTGACCCGACCACCCACCTTGACGTCTCGGGGGGACTTTCTGATAACGTTTTCGAGTACGCGTCGGAATCCTTGGCACGCGTCCCGAGGCCCCGATTGGGAGATCGATGAATCGCTATCTGGTGATCTCGTCCGACGGTCACGCGGGACCCCCCGCTGCTCAGTACCGCACGTACCTCGATCCCCGGTACCGAGCCGCATTCGATGACCACCTGGAGGCGATGAAGGGGCTCCTCGAGGCGGCAAACGTCGAACGGCAGAGCTCCGAGTTCATCGCCAAGTGGGAGAAGCTCACGGGCGGCGATGGCGGTCTGCTGGCTGCGTACGACTCCGAGTACCGCAACAAGGTGCTTGACGGTGAGGGCGTCACCGCCGAGGTGCTCTTCCCGGACGCCGACGTCCTGGGCACCGGGCGGGTGGCGGCGTCACCCTTCGGCTCAGGCCTCGCCGGTGGGACCGGCACCGATCCCGAGCTCGTCATGGCCGGGGCCACGGCCCACAACCGCTGGCTGGCCGATTTCTGCTCCGAGGCGCCCGACCGGCGGATAGGGGTGGCCGTGGTGCCCATCCTCCACGACATCGACGCGGCCGTCGCCGAGATCGGCGCCGCCCGCGAGCGTGGCCTGCGAGGGGTCATGATCCCGACCAGGTGGTTCGATCAGCCCGCCTACCACCACCCCCGGTATGACCCGGTGTGGAGCTCCTGCGAAGAGCATGGCATGGTCCTGCACACGCATTCGGGCGCCGGACCGGCGGACTACGGCGAGGGACCGGGAATGATCGCCATCTACGCGACCGAGGCGCACTGGTGGGCAGCGAGACCGTTGTGGGTGCTGATCTGGTCGGGCGTGTTCGAGCGGCACCCCGGGCTCAAGTACGTGGTGGCCGAGAACGGCGCCTGGTGGGCGCCAGACATTCTCGACAAGATGGACGAGAAGTACCTCGGCGGGCACAACACCGCCAAGATGGGCAACGCCTTCCGAGCCGAGCTGACGATGAGGCCGACCGGGTACTTCGATCGCAACTGCTTCCTGGCGGCGTCGACGCCCGGCCAGGAGGACATCGACCGTCGACACGGGGTGGGCGTCGGGAACCTGCTCTGGGGTAGCGACCTGCCCCATCCAGAGGGCACCTTTCCGTACACCCACTACTGGATCCGCAGGCGCTTCCGCGACGTTCCCGAGGACGAGACCCGCCGCATGCTCGGCGCGAATGCCGCCGAGCTGTATGGGCTCGACGTAGCCAAGGTGACGGCGCAGGCCGAGCAGATCGGTCCGACGGTCGAAGAGGTGCACGGGGACCAGCCGGTGGAGCCGGCTCCAGCATGAGTGACCCGAGGATCTACGCGCCTCGGGTCGAGGAGGAAGCGATGTCTGTCTCGCAGAGCGACCGCGGCTCGGTGAGCCGGGAGTTCGCCGGGTTGCCCATGCCCGCCGACCAGGATCTGGTGTTCGACCGGGCTCGGCGACCTCGCGTGACCAGAGGGTCAGGGCGGCGGTTCCCCTTTCCGATCCCGAACGGCTGGTTCATCGTGGCCCGCGGCGACGAGCTCGACGTGGGCGACGTGATGCCGTTGTTCTATTTCGGGCGGGACCTCGTGCTGTATCGGACGGCCGGGGGCGAGCCGAGGCTCCTCGACGCCCACTGTCCACACCTCGGGGCCAACCTGGCCGTCGGCGGACGGGTCGAGGGGGAGGTGATCCGCTGTCCGTTCCACGGCTGGTGCCTCGATGGCGAGACGGGTGCCTGCGTGGAGATCCCCTACAGCGAGAGCGACCACCTCCCCAACCGGGCGACGACGCGCACCTACCCGACCCTGGAGCGCAACCACATGATCTGGGCCTGGCACCACCGGGAGGAGAAGCCGCCCTTCTACGACGTCCCCGTCGTAGCCGAGTTCCACGACGCGGACTGGGCGCCGATCATTTCTCGGGAGTACCAGGTCGCCAGCTGCTGTCAGGAGATGGCGGAGAACAACGTCGACTACGCCCACTTCAAGTACGTGCACGGTACCGATGCCATCCCTGAGGAGGAGTTCGTCGTCGACGGAACGTACAAGCGCTCGGTGGGCATGAACGGCAACTTCGTCCGCGAGGGCTTCGGCCTCGGGCTCGGCGTGCTCCGCGTGAGCGGGTACTGCACCTTCTTGTCGAGCACGACGCCGATCGACGAGGAGAACCTGCATGTCAGGTGGATCTTCACGGCGCCCAAGTCAGCGGGTGAGCACGTGAGTCAGCAGGCCGCCGAGAGCTTCTGCACCGGCGTCAGCCAGGACATCCCGATCTGGGAGAACAAGATCTACCGGGAGCGGCCGGTCCTGACGAAGTCCGAGCGGTCGATTCTCGAGCACCGCAAGTGGTCCGAGCAGTTCTACTCGTACCTTCCGGATGACAGCGTCAACTAGTGGACACCGGCCGCGCCTTTATGCGCCCCAACCCTTCTGTCGGCCGGTGATCAGCGCGCCGGTGAAGCCGCCGTCGGTGTCGAACACCTCACCGGTCACGTAGCTCAGCCGGGGGCTGTTGAGGAGGACGAGCGCCCACGCCTGCTCCTCGGGCGTCGAGTACCGCCCGATGGGACCGACGGCCATGTCGACCAGCTCCTTGCCGGCCAGGGCGTGGAAGGCCGGCATCATGGGTGTCTCGGTGGGGCCGGGGCAGATGCAGTTGAGGCGGATGCCCTTGTCGATGAGGTCGACCGCTCGCGAGGAGACCCACACGTTCATCAGCTGCTTGGTGAAGGCATAGGCGCTGTAGCCGACTGCGTCGGGGTGCGTCTCCATCCAGGCCTTGCCCGCCTCGAAGCCATCAGTCTCGACGAGGGGTTGCAGCGAGTCCAGCGCCTGCTGCCACCCGACAGCGGCCGCCGACGACACCGCGACCACGCCGGAGCCGGGTGGCAGGTTGGGCACCAGCGACTCGATCAGGTGCCGGGCGCCGATGAAGTTGACCAGCACCGTGTCGAGGTCGGAGAACGGGGGCCCGGGCAACCCGGCGCAGCTGAACACGCCATCGACCGGCCCCCCGATGGCGCCGACCACCTTGTCGATGGACGCCCGCTCGCGAAGGTCGATCTCGAACGCCTGCCTGACCGGCTTGTCGACCGGCTTGACGTCGAGCCCCATCACGTCGGCACCGAGGTCGACGAGGATCGCCGCGGCCGCCTGTCCCATCCCCGACGCGGCGCCGGTCACGACGACGTGCTTGCCCTCGTATCCGAGCGGGTCTTGCATGTGGTGGTCTCCGTTCACGATCGGCTCTCCTCGGACGCTACCCCTGCGCTCGACCGAGGCTCCATCAGGGGCGAGCTCCGGTTGGAGGGCCAGGTCGGTCGGAAGTAGCCGCGGAAGTGCAGGGCGCCGCGCCGCAGCTCCCGGATGGTCAGGAAGTCGCCTTTGTAGCCCCGGTGGTCGTACGGGGCGAAGGTGAGGCTGGTCCCGGGACCGCCGTTGGTGCACGGGAGCCACTTGAGGCGCTCGAGGCCGTCCTTCACCTCTCGGGGGGTGGCGATGAGGGCATTGGCGATGCCGTGGACGGCCGCCCGGGCCGAGTCGTAGGCCAGGGCGACGACGACGTTCCTCGATGTCCGGCCGAAACGGGCGTCGAAGCGCTCGAGCATGGCCTCGTAGTTGGGGTTCGCCCCGTCCTCACCGAGCTGGTCGACGCCATGCCAGCCCTCGAGGCCCTCGGCCCATGCGTTGGAGTTCGAGTAGAACATGAACGCCGTCCCCATCATCCTCGGCGGGTCCCAGTCGATCGCCTTGAACGCCCGGGCGAAGTGGAACGTGCTGTAGCCGTAGCCGAGATAGACGATGGCCTCGGCGCCCAGACGGCGCATGGTGGCGAGGTGGCGCTCGAGGTCGCGTGGGTTCGGCCCCAGCGTCACCTCCTTCACGATCTCCAGTCCCTCGTCGCGCGCTGCCGAGCGAAAGAAGTCGGCGTAATCGGACCCCGACGAGCCCCGCTCCCAGAAGAAGCCGACCTCGGTGTGACCCTGCTGGGCGCACCATCCGGCGCACATCCGGCCCTCGATGGGGATGTCGCCATTGGCGACGGTGAAGCAGTACTCACCCGAGAAGCGGACGGCTCCCGTCCAGCCGAGGCAGGCGACGCCGGTGGCGTTGATGGTGTCCCGCAGGGCCACAGAGTTGTCGGAGATCATGGGTCCGATCACGACGACACAGCCCTCCTCGACGAGGCGGCGGTAGCCGGCGATCACCTTCCGGTAGTTCTCGCGGGGCAGGCCGCGGGCGTCGACCGTGAAGATCTCGACCGGCCGGTCGTACACGCCCTCGTTGAGGGCGTCTTCGATGGCGAGGATGGTCGGATCGATCCAGTCGGCCAGGAGCTGGCCCAGGTCCATGTCGATCAGAATGCCGATCTTCACCGGCTCGAAGGGGTCTCCCTGGGTCTGGAGGCCCCGGGTCGGGGGGTAGACGACGATGGACTCGACGGCCTTCTCACCCGACCTCCCGCCGCCTTGGTACCACGTCTCGTTCTCCCAGCCCCCGAGGGTCGCCGTGTCGACGCCGGACACCACGGTCGACACCGCCCGGTCCTCCTTGGCGATGCCGTGGTCGACGGGGGCGGGGAACATCCGCTCGGCGTACCGCGCCTCGCCCTCGTGGCCGCTGCCGTCGTCTGCCATCTCCGCTCCCCTCTGTATACAGTATGTAGCCTTCACCGCGGACCACGAGGTGCGCAAGCAGCGGCGCCTCCGGTGATCACGGGTATGCGTCAGTAAGGGTTCCTATGTCCGACCAGGTGTGGATCAGCGACGAGCAGTTCACGATCAATGAGCTCCTGGACAGACGCCTGGAGGACGACCCCGACGGCGAGTACCTCGACGTCTGCGGGACCAAGCTCACCGCCGCCGGGGTGGCGTCGACGGCGAACCGGCTGGGCAACGCCTTGAGGGACCTCGGCGCTACCAAGGGAGAGCGTGTCGCCACGCTGATCGACAACTCGCCCGAGGCGCTGCTGGCGTGGTGGGGGGCCGTGCGCGGCGGGGCCATCGGTGTCCCGATCAACACGGCGTACAAGGGTTACTACCTCCGGCACCAGCTCCAGGACTCGGGTTCACGGGTCCTGGTCGTCGAGAAGGACCTGCTCGAGCGCGCCGTCGAGGTCGTCGGCCAGGTCGAGGGGCTCGACCACGTGGTGGTGGTCGACCAGGCCGACGATGGCGGTGCGGGCGCTGACGTCCCGGCCATGTCCGGGGTAAAGGTCCACCGGTGGGCCGACCTTCTCGGGGCGCCTGCCGACCAGCCGTCTGTGGACTGCCGGCCGTCCGATCTCGGTACCTTCATCTACACCGGGGGAACGACGGGGCCCTCGAAGGGCTGCATGCTCAGCCACAACTACCACGCCGCCCTCGCCCGCCAGATCGGCATCTGCTGGCAGCGCACGCCCGCCGACGTCGTGTGGACGCCCCTGCCCTTGTTCCACTTCAACGCCCTGACGACGGCTGTCCTCGGGGCGCTCCTGTTCGGTGGGCGGTCCGCCATCTACCGGCGGTTCTCCGTCTCCAGCTTCTGGCCCGAGATGAACCGGGTGGGAGCCACCATCACCTCGAGCCTGGGCACCATGGCCTATCTCCTCGCCCACGATGTCGACAGGCCGGAGATGCCGCGGTCGGGGCAACCTGCGGCCAACAAGACGCTGCGGTTGTTGGCGGCCGTGCCTCTGCCCGTCGAGGTCGACGGCGTCGTGCAGGAGCGGTTCGGCGTTCGGACGTTCAGCGGCGCCTACGGCGTGACCGAGGCGAGCCTGGTGTCCTGGCAGCCACCGGGCACGACCAATCGGCCCAACGCGGCCGGCGTGCTCAACGACGAGTACTTCGACACCCGAGTGTTCGACGAGGACGATCGAGAGGTTCCTCGGGGCGTCGACGGAGAGATCGTCCTGCGCCCGAAGCGCCCTCACGTCATGTTCGAGGGTTACTGGGGCCGCCCTGAGGCAACCGTGGAGACCAGCAGGAACTGGTGGTACCACACCGGCGACGTAGGTCGCATCGACGAGGACGGCTACCTGTACTTCGTGGACCGCAAGGCCGACTACCTGCGGCGGCGGGGGGAGAACATCTCGAGCTTCGAGATCGAGCGGGTGCTGATGTCGCACGGTGCGCTCGCCGACGTGGCGGTCCACGCCGTGCCGAGCGAGCTGACCGAGGACGATCTCAAGGTCACGGCCACCATCAAGGAGGAGAGCTCGATCACCGAGGAGGAGCTGTTTCGCTGGTGCGTGGACCAGTTGCCGTACTTTGCCCTGCCCCGGTATATCGAATTCCGCGACCAACTTCCCCGCAGCCCGGTCGGTCGGGTCCTCAAGCGCGAGCTGCGAGCCGAGGCCATGACCGGAGCGACCTGGGACGCCGAGAAGGCCGGCGTCACCTACGAGAAGCGATGAGGCCCTCGCCGATCGCGTAGATTTCGAGCATGGGCGACACCAGGCGCTGTTTGTGACCGCACCTCTGGCATCATTGCGGATCGTCGAGTGCTCGATGCTCGGACCGGGCGCCGTCACCACTGCTTTGGCCGACCTCGGTGCGGATGTGGTGAAGGTCGAGCCGCCGCAGGGTGACTACGTGCGGGAGATGACCTGGCCCATCGTGGACGGAGTCTCGCTCATGCACCTGCAGCTCAGCCGGGGAAAGCGCAGCGTCGTGCTCGACCTGCGCACCGAAGCGGGAAGGAGCGTCTTCCTCGACCTGGTGCGGGGAGCCGATGCCGTCGTGGAGGCCATGCGGCCCGGGGGGCTGGCCCGCCGCGGCCTGGGCTTCGAGCAGCTGCGGGAGGTGAATCCCCGCATCGTCTTCTGCACGATCTCCGGCTACGGCATGACGGGCCCGTACCGTGCCCTGCCCAGCCACGGGATCGCCTACGACACCTGGGCCGGGGTCGTCACGCCGGAGCGCACCCCGGAGGGCTTCCCTGGTATCCCCGAGCACGTGTCGATCGGGATCAACGCCGGGCCCCTCTATGGAGCCCTGGCCATCCTGGCCGGCGTGACCAACGCCCGGGCCACGGGCCAGGCGAGCCAGCTGGAGGTGGCGCAGTCCGACGCCGCCGCGGCGATGGACTGGCTTCGCAGCTCGACCTGGCGGGCCTACGAACGGCCCGAGTCCGAGGTCACAGGCAACAAGTCAGACGACTACGAGCGCCGGCCTCCGGGCACGGCTGGAATGCGCGACGGGGTCCGCTACCAGATCTACGAGTCGGCTGACGGGTTCGTGATGCTGATGGCGTCCGAGCAGGCCTTCTGGAAGTCGTTCTGTGAAGGCGTCGGCCGGCCTGAGCTGTTCGAGCGCTGGCCCGGGTCGAAGCTCGCCGACCACGCCAAGGGCAATCTGGAGCTGCGGGCCATCCTCGCCGAGGTGTTCGCCGAGCGGAGCACCCAGGCCTGGATGGACTTTGCCGGCCAGCACAACGTGCCCATCGCCCCGGTCAACTCGCCGAAGACGCTCGCCGAGGATCCGCAGTTCAAGGACCGCATGTCGTGGCTCCCCGCCTCCGAGCTGGGCGCCGACCTGCTCCCCAACCCCATCAAGGTCGTGGGCGAGGCGCAGCCCACCCCGAGTAGGGCACCGACGGTCGGCCAGCACACGGACGAGGTCCTGACCACGGTGCTCGGCTACGACGAGGCTCGCATGGCCGAGCTCCGCGCCGCCGGAGCCCTGGGGTAGGCCGGTCAGCGGCGGGGCGCGACCGGTGCCGCCCTGAGGCTCTGGAAGTACTCGACGTCGCTGTCATCGGGCGCGCGGCCCACCCGCGTGGTGGTGTCCACATCGGCCGCCTCGGCCCGCAGGGCGGCCACGTTCCACCGCTCCGGAGGTCGGGCGACCGCAGGATCGAACTGGAAGTGGCGCATGGCGTTCTCGTGGGTGATCTTGTCGATCTGGTCGTCGGTCAGGGACTGGAGAAGCGACTCGAGCGTCTCCGGTCCCCGGGGCCAGCTGCTGTCGGAGTGCGGATAATCCGATTCCCAACAGACGTTGTCGATGTTGAACTCCTCGATGAGCTTGATCCCAACCCTGTCGTTGATGAAACAGCACAGGACACGCTCGCGGAACACCTCGGCCGGGCCGGAGCCGGACGGGAAGCTGTGACGGGTCCAGCCCGCGTGGCGCTCCTGGGTGTGCTCGGCCCGCTGCAGGAAGTACGGGATCCACCCGATGTCCCCCTCGGTCAGAGAGAAGCGCAGGTTCGGGAACCTCCACCAGAAGTCGGCCCACACGAGGTCCCCGAGCGAGTAGATCGACATCGCCGACGACAGGCTCATGGCCACGCTGGGCGGCGCGTCGGGTGAGGTCGCGGCGCTGCGGGAGGACGAGCCGACGTGCAGGCACAGCACGGTGCCGACCTCGGAGCAGGCGGCGAACAGCGGGTCCCAGTAGCCGCTGTGGATCGAGGGGAGCTTGAGGGCGGCGGGGTTCTCCGAATAGGTCACCGAATGACAGCCCTTGTCGGCCAGTCGGCGCACCTCGCCCGCGGCCAGCTCGACGTCGAAGAGCGGAAGGATCCCGCAGGGGATGAACCGGTCGGGATAGGCGGCGCACCACTCGTCGACGTGCCAGTCGTTGTACGCCTTGATCATGATCTCGTTGATGTGGCGGTCCGGGCCCTCGTTGAGGACCTGACCGGAGAACCCGGTCCAGTTGGGGAAGTTGAGCCCCGCCAGCTGCCCGCCGGCCGACATGTCCCGCACCCGCTCGCGCACGTCGTAACAGCCGGGACGCATCTCCTCGTAGCGCTGGGGGTTGACGTTGTACATCTCCGGAGGCTTGCCGGCCACGGCGTTGAGACCAAGGTTGCGGCCTGGCTTCTCGCCGTACCACCACTGCTGGAAGCCCCGTTCGTCCGTGACGACCCGAGGGGCGCGATCGCGGTACCTGGCTGGCACGTGAGCGTCGAACATGTCCGCCGGCTCGGCGATGTGGTCGTCGACGCTGATGAGGACCATGTCTTCGGGGCGCACTGTGGGCCTCCTGGGTACGACTAGCCTCGTATTCTATATACCTTCCTGGCGAGGGGGCCCGAGGAGAGATGTCCACGAACGAGAAGGTCTACATCCACGAGCTGGTCGACATCCTCGGCCACAATCGGGCTCGGTACATGTACCACATGACGGCCAATTGGAGCCCCATCGCCCAGGAGGAACGGCATCAGCTCTGCTACGGCGTGTGGGGTGTGGTGGGGAGCACGTCGTACTGGCCGAGGGTCCTCAACATATGGGAGGAGGACGGCTTCGACGGGCTGGCGGCATCGTTCGGTCACGAGTTCGAGCACCCGGGCCTCCAGGACCCCAAGCTGGCCAAGTGGTGGGCCGAGGCGGCCAAGTATCGCCGCGGCGGGGTGGACAGGATCCTCGTCCCCGCGCCGTGGAGTCGCACCATCGCGGAGCTGTGCGCCGACGGTGTACGGGGGCAGGTCTACGCCCACGAGCAGGTCGAGCTGCCGCAGGGCGGTTCCCGCGACTTCCTCGAGCACGTCCGGGACGCGGCCGTGCCGTTGTACGAGGAGCACGGCTGGGTGCTGGTCGGCGCGTGGGAGACGGCCATGACGAACGAGTCCGAGTGCATCCTGTTGTGGGCGATCCCGTCGTGGGATCGATGGGCGGCCCTCGAGCGTGCCGAGCGGGTCGAGTGCGCCGACACCCCGATCAGACGGTGGCGGCGCGCCAGCTACGACCGGACCATCTCGTCCCAGCGCTTCCTCGTCGTCGACTCACCCCTGTCGCCGTTGCGCACCGGCCGCCAACCCAACAAGTCGGACAGGAGCGACGACTGGCAGGACCTCTGAGCTATCTGGTGTCTGCTCCGCCGGAGCCAGCGCTGTCGAGCAGGCCCCGCTGGCGGAGGACGGCGACGACATTGTCCGCCTGGCGTCTCATCATCCGCTGATACTCGGCGGCGGCCCGATCCCCGTCGCGGCGCTTCATGGCTCTGGCGATGGCCGTCAGCCCCCGGCGTTCGCCATCGATGGCGGCGGGGACGAGCTCGAAGAAGTTGCCCGGCACGAGTCCCGACATGGCCCGAAGCACGACGTTGATCCGTGGCGAGCGCGCCGCGCCCGTGATGGCGGCGTGGAAGTCGATGGCGAGGCTCTCGAGCTCCTCTGTGTCGTCGGTCTCGTTGAACGCCTCGGCCAGCTCGGCCAGCTTGTCCTCCAGGCCCGGCGCCTTGCGCGCCAGCGCCCGCTTGGCCGCGAACCCGTACACCAGGCCGTAGAGCTCGTAGTGGTCTCGGACCGCCTGCTCGTCCAGTGCGGTGACGAAGGCGCCCCGGTGCAGCTCGATGGTCACCCAGCCGCCGCTCTCCAGGGCGATGAGCGCCTCCCGGATGGGGATGCGGCTGATCCCGAGGTCCTGGGCGAGCTCGTCCTGGGGTACCCGCTCGCCGGGGCGCAGCTCGCCCTCGAAGATCAGTCGCCGGATGTACAACGCGGCGTCGGTGCCGCTGCTGCGTCTGGCGAACTGTTGGGCAGAAGCGGTGCGAGGCATTGTCCTCCAGGGGGCGCAACGAGCTCCGTTTATGATGCATATTGTATCGAGACGGACCGTCGCCCGAGGTTGCCGGCGTTCAACTGGGCTCGACGATCGCCCGTGAGACGAGCTCGCTCCGCAGCAGCTTGCCAGCCTCGTTGCGAGGCAACAGCCCGACGTGCTTGAACGCGACCGGCACCTTGTAGGGCGCCAGGTGGTCGCGACATAGTGCTTCCAACTCACCGGCTCGAGCCTGTTCTCCGGTGAAGAAGGCGACCGGTACCTCGCCCAGACGGTCGTCGGGCGCTCCGACGACAGCCACATCTGCCACCGCGGGGGAGAGTCGTAGCACCTCCTCGACGTCGCCCGGGAACACCTTGTTGCCGCCCCGGTTGATGACGTCACTGGCGCGGCCCTCGATCCAGACGAACCCGTCGCCGTCCACCCGGGCGATGTCGCCGGTGTCGAGGTAGCCGTCGGCGTCCACGCGGTCGTCGAGATCGCCCCCTCCTGCGTAGCCGAGGGCCCGGTTGGGCGGCCGCACGTGGAGCCGCCCGGTCCCACCCGGCTCGAGGACCCTGGACTCGTCCCCGACGACTTTGATCTTCACCCCCGGATGGGGCCGCCCGACGGCGCCGATCTTCTCGGGGAAACCCTTGGCATCCGCCGCCGTCCAGCCGATGACCTCTCCGATCTCGGCCTGACCGTATCCGTTCAACACGAAGGCGTGGAACTGTTCGGTGAAGCGTCGAGCCTGGAGCGGCGAGAGCGGCGCGGTGATGCTGCGCACGTACTTGAGAGGAGAGAGGTCGGTGATGTGGGGATCGTCGTTGAGCATCGTGATGGCGGCCGGTGGCAGCACAGTGGAGCGGATCTGGAATCGTCGCACCAGGTCGGCGAACCCCCTCGCCTCGAACCTGTCGATGATCACGAGGGCGGCGCCCGCCCGCAGTCCGAACAGCGCGTTGTAGATCCCGGCGTTGAGGGCGAGCGAGACCGGGATCAGATTGGGGGTCGGTCGGTGGGATCGGTCGCCGGGGCCGGGTCGCAAAGGACCCAGCACCCGATCGATGAGCTCGAGGTAGGCCTCGTGCGTGTGCAGCACGGCCTTGGGCTCGCCGGTCGTCCCCGACGTCCAGAGAACGAACGCGATCCCCGGCTCGTAGGTGCGGCCCCGTGCGCGGGGAGCCAGGCCGGACTCGTCGAGCAGCGCCGCGGGTCGGGTCACGTCCACCACGCGGTCGACCTCGTGCGATGGAGAGCGAGGATTGACGGGAACCCACACGCAGTCGGCCATCCAGGTGCCGAGCATGGCGATGACCGCCTCCGGACCGTTCGGCAGCTGGGCGGCGACGGCCTGGCCGGGATGGAGCCCGCTCTCACGAAGGGCCTTCGCCCACCCGGCTACCGCGCGCCGGACATCGCCTGCCGTGACAGACCGGTCGACCGTGTGCAGTAGGAGCTCGTCGTCGGAGAACGGATGGTCGGTGAGCAACGAGGTCAGGTTCATGAGCTGTTCGCAACGCAGCCGCCCCACGCCACGACAGGGCCGGCGGCGTCGACCATCCGGCTCAGCTGTGTCGGGTCGGCCGCCAGCGATACCGGCTCGGGTCGATCGGCTACGGCCAGTCGTCTGAGCCGGTCCACGTGATCGGCGGGCGCCAGCGCCGGTCCCGACGGATCCCACACCTCGAGAGGGAGGCTGATGCCCAGTTGATCGGCGGCCTCGAGCACCGCTCGCACCGCCGGGCTCGGCGGTGCGTCCACGACCGCCAGCACCGACCGGGACGGACGGCGCAGCCGGGCGGCCAGGGCGCAGGCAGGAGCGAAGCCGCCGGCGTCGCGCTCCGCCGGCACCTGCACGGCGCCCAGCTCCGTCGTGGCCAGGGTGCGCGCCACCCAGTAGCCGGAGACGCCGGGGTCGGCCGCTACCAGGCCACCGGTGCCGAAGCACTGCCCGTAGTGGAGCGTCACCCGGGTGGGGGCGAGAGGACCCGCATCGACCGCCCAGCCCTGCTGGGTGACAGTGGCCAGGGCCGCCCGCAGGGGCGGCATGGTCAGCTCCGTGTCCGGCCGGGACCACCGCTCGGCGAGCGGCCCGAGAGAGCCCGGGGGTGCGACGAGGAACGGCGCCACTTGCCAGCGCTCATCGGGGGCCTCGGCCGCGTCCACCCCGGTGGCCACGATCAGGTCGGCAGCTCCCAACCCGCCGAGCTCGAAGTCGAGCGCCTGGAGACCGACCGTGGCCCAGTGGTGTCGGCTGCGCCAGTCCAGCACGCCCTTGGCGCCCCAGGTGTTGAGCACGCCGAGACTGCCCACCGCGGCCAAGGCGTTCAGTCCCGATGTCGCCTTGCTCTCGACCACCCCCGGGCCGGCGAGGACGACCGGGGATCGGGCCGCCACCAATGCCTTCACGTGGTCGGGGTCGGGATCGATCCACCGGTCGACCGGCGGGGGGGCGGATGGCATCGCGTCAGGTGCCGGCGCATCCAGGTCGAGGTCCAACCGGAGGACGGCCGCGCCGCCAACCGGGGAGATGTCGGCGTCGAGGAGATCTCTGGGATCGGTCAGGGCGAGCTCTTGTGCCGACGGCTCCGGGCTGGCTACGAGCAACCGGCCGTCGCCGCTGTGCACGGCGGCCGGCTGGCCGTTCACCCGCCGGTGGGCAGCCGCCAGCCTGGTGGCCACGACGGGGTCGTCGACCTCGACGACTCGCAGGCCGGTCAGCGATCGCCCGTACACGACATCGATCCCCCGCACGCGGAGCCACCGGCCCAGGAGCTGGCTCGCTGTGATCACGTGTCGCTCTGTTGTTGCGGCTTCGCCGCCCCGGGCGGGGCCCCATCCCCGCCCTCCTCCGAAGGGGCGGGGACCCCAGCCCCGCCGCCGGCCGTCGGAGGGGAGAGCGGCTGCCATACGGGCTCGCGCTTCTCGGCGAAGGCTCGGGGACCCTCCTCCTGGTCGGGGTGGCCCCACAGCGACGCCAGCTCCTTGCCCCCGGCCCGGCAGGCGTCGGTCAGCCCCAGCTCGAGGGCCTGCCACAGCGCCCGCTTGGTGGCGGCCA
>DASXCO010000052.1 GCA_036491125.1 Acidimicrobiales bacterium
AAGCGGGGACCGGACCACAGAGCGGGTCGCCGACTGGGCCCGACCGCCGCTAGAGGAGCCGCTGGTCGTCCGCCAATCTGCTGCACGCCGTTTACCTCGCTCGGCCGCGGGTAGATGAGGACGCATTGTGCGTCCCGCTCCGAAGCTCATTCGCGCCTCCAGGTCGCTGAGCGGCCAGCGCCCGATCGGTCGGTACGGCGCCGTTGCTGCGTCCGTCGTGGCGGCGCTCGGATACCCCTTGGTGGTGGGAGGGACACCGGCAGGGGCCGACTCCGCGACGCAGCAACAGGCCGATCCCGCACTCGCCCAGCTCGAAGCCATCGGCGTGCAGTTGGCCCACGACGAGACGGCGTTGAACCAGACCCAGGGGCAGCTGACCGACATCGCGGCCCGGCTGCGCCAGCAAGCGGTCAGCGCCTACGTGGATGGCGGTAGTGCGAACGCGCCGTTCCAGGGCGCCGGAGGCTACGACACGCTCCTCCAACGGGAGTATCTCGGCACGGTGACCGGCAACGAGCAGGACGCGCTCCACCGCCTTGGCCGCGCCCGCTCCGACCTGCAGGCCGAGCAGGCCAGGCTCGAGGCTGACGAGCGGTTCTTTCAGGGGGCGCGCGCTGGTGCAGGGAACGTCCAGGTGGCGTCGGCGGCCTCCGCCACCCCGGACCCGTCGGCGACGTCTCCGCTCGACATCAACGGGCCTCCAGACTTTGCCGTCGCACTGCTGAAGACACTCGGGGATCCGGTGACCCCTCAGAACACCCAGGCCATCCTGGCCTGGTGCCAACGAGAGGGCGGGGCCTGGAACAGCCCTGCTCATTTCAACCCGCTCAACACCAGCCTGAAGATGCCGGGCTCCCATGGCATCAACGGGGATGGGGTGCAGTCCTACACGAGCTGGAGTGAAGGTCTGACCGCGACGGTCGCCACGCTCAACAGCGGCATGTATCGAGGGATCCTCGCCGCCCTGAGCGCCGGGAACAGCGTACAGGCAGTGGAGAACGCGGTCGCCAGCTCGCCGTGGGGAACCCACTTCTAGTCATCTCACGACGCGGCGGCGACCGGGCTCGCTCCCGTCGGATTCGAGAACACCATGGCGTCGTCGATGAGGTCGCTGGCCTTCAGGGCCCGGTAGTCGCGCAGGTAGCTCTGGTGCACCTGCCACGGGAACTTCGATCCCTGCTTGGGGAACAGGTGAGCGGATCGCTGGATGTACCCCGACGACAGGCCCAGCAGGGGCTCGGAGCTCACGCTGGCGTCCTCGTTCACCGGCATGCACTGTCGCAGGCCGACAGCCCGCATGTGGTTGAGGAGCCGGCACACGTACTCGCACGTGAGGTCGCACTTCAGCGTCCACGAGGCGTTCGTGTACCCGATGGCCAGCGCCAGATTGGGCACACCTTCGAGCATCATCCCCTTGTAGCTGAGCTTGTCGGCCAGATCGAACTCGGCACCGTCGACCGACAGCTGGAGTCCACCCAGGAACAACAGCTCGAGACCGGTGGCGGCGATGATGATGTCCGCCCCGAGCTCGGCGCCCGACTCGAGGCGAAGACCATCTTCGGTGAAGCTCTCGATGCGGTCGGTCACGACCGATGCCCGGCCCTCGCCGATCGCCTTGAACAGATCACCGTCGGGCGCGACGCACAAGCGCTGGTCCCATGGGTCGTAGGTCGGCGTGAAGTGGGTGTCGACGTCGTAGCCGGGTGGCAGCTGCCGTTGGACGCCCTTGCGAAGGACCCTCTTCACCAGGTCGGGGCGACGGCGACTGAGCTGAAAGAAACCTTGCGTGGCGAGGGCGTTGAACCATCGCACCGCCGCGTCGGCACGACGCTTGGGCAGCACTCGGCGAAGGTACCGGGGCAGCGGGTTGCGAGCGGGCAGCGACGCGACGTAGCTCGGAGAGCGTTGGAGCATCGTCACGTGCCGCGCCCCGTCGGCCAGGGAGGGGATGAGCGTGATGGCCGTCGCACCGCTGCCGATCACGACGACACGCTTGCCTTCGTAGTCCAGGTCCTCGGGCCAGTCCTGGGGGTGCACGATCGGCCCCGGGAAGCGCTCCATACCGGCGAAGTCCGGGAGATGCCCGCGGTCGTAGCGGTAGTAGCCGGTGCAGGAGAACACGAAGCCGCACGTCAGGTCCACGGTGTCTCCGGTGTCGCTCCGCACGGCGGTGACATGCCACACGGCGTCGGCGGAGGACCAGTCCGCCCGCACGATGCGGTGGTTGAAGCGGATGTGGCGGTCGATGCCCTCCTCGGCGGCCACATCCTTGATGTAGCGCAGGATGGAGCCCCCGTCGGCGATGGCCTGGTCGCTCGGCCAGGGACGGAACCGGTAGCCGAGCGTGAACATGTCGGAGTCCGAGCGGATGCCCGGGTAGCGGAACAGGTCCCACGTGCCGCCGATGGTGTCGCGCGCCTCGAAGATGGCGTAGCTGGCCCAGGGGCACTCGGCCTGGATGTAGTGACCGGCCCCGATGCCCGACAGGCCTGCGCCAACTATCAGGACGTCGATGTGCTCGACGCGCTCGCTCGACATGGTGCCTTCAGCCCGCGTTGGCGACGAGCTTGTCGTTCAGGGTCCCGTCGCTGCCGAACAGCTCCGTCCGCCAGCGCTCGACCAGCCCTGTCGTATCGCGGTCGTCAGGATGGAAGTCCGGTCGGTCGTAGTCGCGCAGCTGCTCCCAGAGCTCGCGGGACAGCAGCGGCGAGCGCCTGAACCGCCGCCAGCTGCGGCGAAGGTTGCCTGGTCGGTACGTGGCGCGGTCGCCGAGAAGCGACGCCGCGATCTGGGCGGACATGCCGACGACGAAGCCGAAGCGCAACAGCTTCATCGTCAGCACCCTCGTGAGCTCGCTGCCTCCGACCGCCTTGTACACGTCGAAGGCGACCGCCTTGTGCTCGGACTCCTCGAGGGCGTGCCACAGGAAGAGGTCCTTGACTCCTTCGTGACCGAACTGGTCACGGGTCTCGGTGCTGGTGAGGAGCAGCTCGGCGAGGGTGGCGGTGAAGTGCTCGAGTGCTGCCGTTGCGGCCAGGTTCGACTTCGGCGTCATCACCCGCTCGCGGATCTTGAGCCCACGCTCGACGAGGCGCTCGACCACCTTCGTCGGGTAGCCGAGGGCATCGAGGCGGTCGTTCAGGGCGCGGTGCTCTCGCCCGTGCATCGCCTCCTGGCCGATGAAGCCGGCGACCTGGCGCTTCAGCGCCCGGTCACTGACCTCGTCGCGGAAGTGGCGAACGGACCGCACGAAGAAGTCCTCGCCATCCGGAAACACCGCTGACAGCGCGGCGGCAACGTGGCTGAGGATGAGGTCTCCGTCGTCGGCGAAGTGCCGGGGCAGATCCTGCAGCGAGTCCTCGAACGACATCCGCCGGGTGGGCACCTTACGGTCGGCCGATCTGACCGGATTATCCTCGCTTGTCTGGCTCATACCGGTACCGTAGACGATTAGAGCGAATCCTTCAAATCCTCAATTCTGGTACGCTGGCGGCGATGGCAATCGACGATCTGGAGGCGCCCCCGACGAAGGGGGAACGGACCCGGCAGGCGGTCATCGACGCCGCCATCGCCCGCTTCGGACGCGACGGCTACCGGGCGACGTCGGTCGCCGACATCGCTCGCGACGCCTCGGTGGGGGGGACCGTGGCCTATGCCTACTTCCCCAACAAGGAGGCGCTGTTCCTCGCCGCCGTCGACGAGGACGCCGCCGGCGTGATCCGGGAGGGTGCGTCGAGCTTCATCGAGGAGGTGGAGCCGAGGGACTGGCGGGAGACCCTGATCCTCACGCTGCTCGATGCGGTCGAACGCCATCCGCTCGCAGAACGCCTGCTTGCAGGCCTCGAGCCCGAGGTGACCGCCCGCGTGCTCGAGACGCCGGCGCTCGCCGATCTCCGCAAGGCCTGTGCCGAGCGGCTGCGAGCTGAGCAGGTCAACGGGACCATGCGCCCCGAGCTCGACCCCGTCAGGATCGCCAACGGGCTGGTCAGCATCGTCCTGTCCGTGCTCATGTCCGTCGTACAGGTCGGCGGGGAGACTGTTCGTACGTACGGAGCCGACGTCGCCGCTGTGCTCGAGGCCGCTGTGGGCATGCCGCAGGCACTCGACTCGGCCCTGCGTTCGTAGGTCCGCGGGTCCCTTCAAGGGCTCGCGAGATTCTTCACCCACTCTCCTCGACTGTCACACCCTCTCCGTACACTCGGTGCTCATGGATGTTGGGGTGCTGGAGGGATGCTCGACCGCCGAGGTGGCCGATGGGATCGACCAGCTGCATGCACTGACGAGCGCCACCCATGCCCAGCTGCTCCGCCTGGTGGCCGACTACGACCGGCGGGAGGCATGGCGGGAGGACGGGGCCACCTCCATGGCCGCCTGGCTGGTCGCCCGCCTGGGCATCGCCCACCGCCACGCCACGGAGTGGGTGCGGGTGGCTCGACGCCTCGAGGAGCTGCCGGCCATCGCCGCCTCGTACTCCGAGGCCCGGTTGTCCTTCGACCAGCTCGCCCCGCTGACCAAGCTGGCCGGGCCGGAGACCGAGCAGGCCATGGCCGAACAGGCTCCCGCCTGCACGGCGGCCCAGCTGGAGGCGGCCGCCCGCCGGGCTCGGCCAGTGAGCACCGCCGAGGCCAACGAGTCCCACCGCCGGCGCGGCGTGCGTATGCGCTGGGACGACAAGCGCGACTGGCTGTGGCTGTCGGGACCCCTGGCCGCTGCCGAGGGAGCGGTGGTTGAGCGGGCGATCGTCCGCCTCGCCGAAGCGGCCCCGCCCGATCCGGTGAGCGGCGTCTACGACCCCTTCGAGTCCCGCTGCGCCGACGCCCTGGTCGAGCTGGCGTCGACGTCGTTGGGGGCAAACGCCGACGCCGACACGCCCTCGATCGTGGTCCATTCCGAACCCTCCGTGCTGGGCGGGAGTGACGGCTGGGCGGAGATCGAAGACGGTCCGCCCATTGCCGCCGAGACGGCTCGCCGCCTGGCCTGTGACTCCCGCTGGCAGTTGGTGGCCGAGGGACCCGACGGCCACGCCATCGGACTGGGGCGCCGCACCCGCCAGGTGCCCCGCTGGCTGTCCCGCCAGTTGCGTCGACGAGATGGGGGCTGCCGGTTCCCCGGTTGTCAGCGCACCCGGTGGCTGCACGCCCACCACCTGCGACATTGGGCCCAAGGGGGATCCACCGACCCTGACAACCTGGTGATGCTGTGCGGCTACCACCACCGTTTACTGCACGAGGGAGGCTGGCA
>DASXCO010000053.1 GCA_036491125.1 Acidimicrobiales bacterium
CAGGTCGCGGTGGCCAACGCGGGACACATCGCCCGGGTCTCGCTCGTGCCGGTCGATGCGGAGCCGCCCGCCGCCGCCCTGGAGGCCGTGGCCCGAGCGGACCAGATCGTCCTCGGCCCGGGCTCCCTGTACACCAGCGTCTTGGCGGCGCTGGCCGTCCCGGCGCTCCGGGACGCGTTGGCCGAGGCGAGGGGCCGGAAGGTCTACGTCTGCAACCTCCGCCCCCAGGTCCCCGAGACCGAGGGCTACGACGTGGCCGCCCACCTGGCTGCGCTGGAGCTCCACGGCGTCGAGGTTGACGTCGTGCTGTGTGACACGTCGGGCCTGCCCCTCGGGGCGCCGGGCCGGCCCTGGATCGACGCACCCCTGGCCCGGCCCAACGGGCTGGCCCACGATTGGGAGAAACTGGCAGCAGCCCTCGTCGATCTGGTCGGATAGGGCTCGGGTAAGGAGGAGGACGGGACATGTCCGTACGGGTTGGCATCAACGGGTTCGGTCGCATCGGCCGCAACTTCCTGCGGGCGGCGCGCGCATCCAACGCTGATGTGCACGTGGTCGCGGTCAACGATCTGATCCCGCCCGAGACGAACGCGTATCTCCTCGCCTACGACTCCACCCTGGGTCGACTGGAGGGGGTGCAGGCCGGCGACGGTGCCATCAGGATCGGCTCCGACGAGGTGAAGGTGTTCGCCGAACGCGACCCGAAGGCGCTGCCGTGGTCGGAGCTGGATGTCGAGGTGGTCATCGAGAGCACGGGAATCTTCACCGATGGCAACAAGGCCGCCGCCCACGTCGACGGGGGAGCGCGGCGGGTGATCATCTCGGCGCCGGCGACCAACGTCGACGCCACATTCGTGATGGGCGTGAACGACCAGACCTTCGATCCCGCCCAGCACACCGTGGTCTCGAACGCGTCGTGCACCACCAACTGCTTCGTCCCGATGGTGAAGGTGCTCGACGACGCCTTCGGCGTACGCAGCGGCCTGATGACGACCGTGCACGCCTACACCAACGACCAGAACCTGCTCGACCTGGCTCACAAGGACCTGCGCCGGGCCCGCGCTGCCGCGGTCAACATCATCCCGGCGTCGACCGGCGCGGCCCGGGCGACGGGGCTCGTCCTCCAGGCCATGCAGGGTCGCCTCGACGGCACGTCGCTGCGCGTACCGGTGCAGGACGGCTCGATCACCGACTTCACCGCGATCATCGAGGCCGACGCCAGCGTCCAGCAGATCAACGCCGCCTACCGCGAGGCCGCGTCCTCCGGACCGCTGTCGAAGGTGATGGAGTACACCGAGGATCCCATCGTGTCCTCGGACGTCATCGGGTCCCCGGCGTCGTGCACCTTCGACTCTGGACTCACCATGGCGACCGCCGCGGGGGACGGCTCCACGCTGGTCAAGGCGCTCGGTTGGTATGACAACGAGTGGGGCTACGCCAACCGGTTGGTCGACCTGGCCGTGGTCGTCGGAGGGTCCGGTCGCTGACGCTTTGGTGCTCCAGCTGCCACGGCTGGAGGACCTCCCCGATCCGGCCGGCAGACGGGTGCTGCTCAGGGCCGACCTCAACGTCCCTCTGAGGTCGTCGCCGAGCGGCGTGGCCGAGGTGGACGACGACTTTCGCCTGCGGGCCGCGTTGCCGACGATCGAGTGGCTCATGGAGCGAGGGGCCAAGGTCACGGCGTGCAGTCACCTGGGGCGGCCGCGCGGCGAGCCCGACGCCCGCTTCGCGATGGAGCCGGTGCGTCACCGGCTGGCGCAGCTGGCACCGGGCGTCGAGCTCATGGAGAACCTGCGTTTCGACCCGGGAGAGGAGGCCAACGACCCCGCCTTCGTCGCCCGCCTGGTCGAGGGCCAGGACCTCTACGTCGATGACGCCTTTGGCTCGGCGCACCGTATCCACGCGTCCATCGTCGGCCCCCCGGCCCTCCTGCCCAGCGCCGCCGGACGTCTGCTGGAGCGGGAGGTCGAGGCCCTGGCCGGCCTGCTGCACCATCCCGCCCGGCCGTTCGTGGCCGTGCTCGGCGGGGCCAAGGTGAGCGACAAGCTGGGCCTCCTGCAGTCCCTGGTGGAGCGGGCGGACGTCCTGCTGGTGGGCGGGGGGATGTGCTTCACGTTCCTCGCCGCCCTGGGACACGAGATCGGCGAATCCCTGGTCGAGCCCGACCAGGAGGATGCGTGCCGCCGGCTCCTGGACTCCGGACGACGCGTGGTAGTGCCTACCGACGTGGTGGCCCTGGCTCCGGGCGGCACCCTCGGGCTCGGCAAGCACGGAACCGGCAAGGTCCGCACGGTCGGTCGGACCATCCCGCCAGGATGGAAGGGCACGGACATCGGTCCGGGGACAGCAGCCGAGTTCGCCGACGAGATCCGCCCGGCGGGCACCGTGTTGTGGAACGGCCCCATGGGGGTCGCCGAGGACCATCGCTTCGCGGCCGGCACCCGCGCCGTGGCCGTGGCCGTGGCCGAGTGCCGGGGGTACACCGTCGTTGGCGGCGGCGACAGCGCCAGTGCCCTCGCCCACCTCGGCCTCGCCGACCAGGTCGATCATCTGTCGACCGGCGGGGGTGCGACCCTCGAGCTGCTCGAGCGCGGTGACCTGCCAGGGCTGGCAGCCCTCCGGGGCGCCTCCAACGCGCCGGGGAGAGAACCATGACCAACCGACGCCCCCTCGTCAGCGGCAACTGGAAGATGAACCTCAACCACTTCGAGGCCATCCAGGTCGTCCAGAAGCTCGCCTACCGCCTGTCCCCGGAGGACACCGCGACTCGGGACGTCTCCCTGCACCCACCGTTCACCGATCTTCGATCGGTCCAGACCGTCGTGGAGTCCGACGACATGCCGATCGCCCTCGGGGCCCAGACCTGTCACTGGGCCGAGGCCGGCGCCTACACGGGCGAGGTCAGTCCGGTCATGCTGGCCAAGCTCAACGTGACCTACGTGATCGTGGGGCACTCGGAGCGGCGCCAGCTCTTCGGCGAGACCGATGCCGTCGTGGCGGCCAAGCTGCGCGCCGTGCTGACCCACGGGATGACGCCCATCCTCTGTGTGGGCGAGACGCTCGTCCAGCGGGAGGCGGGGGAGGCCGAGAGCACCGTGACAACTCAGCTAGTGGCGGCATTCTCCGGTTCGTCCGATGACGAGCCCGACGCCGGCCCGGTATCGGGAAGGCGGCCGCTCACCCCGCTCCAGATGGGCCAGCTGGTGATCGCCTACGAGCCCATCTGGGCCATCGGCACCGGCCAGCACGCCACGCCCGAGGACGCCCAAGGGATGTGCCGCATCATTCGGGGAACGGTCGCCGAGCACGCCGGCAAGGAGGTCGCGGCAGCGCTCCGGGTCCAGTACGGGGGCTCGGTGACGGCGACAAACGCGCCCGACCTGCTGACCCAGGACGACGTCGACGGCGCCCTCGTCGGCGGGGCCAGCCTGGACCCCGACGCCTTTGCCCGAATCGTGCAGAGCGCCCCTGGCGGGTAGGGGGCTGGGTCCGCCCGCCGGCACGGGGCTGCTAGCGTTTCGAGAGCCAGCGACGGGGAGATGAGGAGGCCGGCTGGGTGCTCACGCTTGGGCTAGTAGCCATCCACGTCGCCGTGTCACTCGGGCTGATCCTCTTCATCCTGTTGCACAGCGGGCGGGGAGGAGGCCTCTCCGACATGTTCGGCGGGAGTGTGGGAACGGCGGCCGCCGGCTCCACGGTCGTCGAGCGCAACCTCGACCGGATCACCGTGACCCTGGCGGTCGTCTTCACGTTCACGACGCTGGCCCTGGCGATCCGGCTCCAGTGACCCGAATCGGGGGACCCGCGGGTCGAGCACGGCGGTAGCGGTGCCGGGCTCCGGGCGCCGGCGGACGGTCTCGTTCGTCGGCCTCGCCACTGTCGCGCTCCTCGCTGCCGCCTGCACCTCCTCCTCGAGCAGCGGCCAAGGGCAAGGGCCCCCCAGCCCGCCTACCAGCGCCCGCGGGCCGCAACCGGCGCGGGATGGTGGATCCTTGTCCTTCGCCCTCGATCAGCAGCCCGCCAGCTTCAACCTGAACACCCGGAAGGGCTACAGCCTCTCGAGTCAGCTGATCATGGACCGCGTCTGGCCCCAGGTGTTCCTTCTCGACTCGCAGGGAGTTCCGCAGCTGGACACCAACTTCGTGAAGAGCGCGGAGCTCGACAGGCTCGCCCCCCAGACCATCGTCTATCAGATCGACGACAGGGCGACGTGGTCCGACGGGGTACCGATCACCGCCGATGATTTCATCTACAACTGGGAAGCGCAGAGCGGGGACCCGACCTTCACCGACGTGGGTGGCCAGCCGTTCGACGTCCTCTCCACCGCGGGCTACTCGCAGATCCAGTCGATCACCGGCTCGAACCGGGGAAAGACCGTGACGGTGGTGTTCAAGACGCCATACGGGGACTGGAAGTCGCTCTTCAACAACCTGATCCCCGCCCACGTCGCCCGCACCGCGGGCTGGAACACGGGATTCGACGCCTTCGGACCCGCCGTCATCTCGGGCGGGCCCTACCTGGTGCAGAGCGACTCACCCGGCCAGCAGATCGTGCTCGCCCGGAACCCCCGCTACTGGGGGCCGCCTGCCCACCTGGACACGATCGTGCTGCGCTCTGTCCCAGACCCCACCCAGGATCCGCCCGCGCTGCAGAGCGGAGCCCTCGATCTTGTCTACCCGGCGCCGCGCGTCGACATCGTTCAGCAGGTCAAGCAGATCCGAACGGTCGCCAGCTCGACCGCCCTGGGGTTCAGCTTCGAGCATCTCGACTTCAATCAGCGGAACGCCTTCCTCAAGCTCCCGGCCGTCCGACAGGCCATCGCCAAGGCCATCGACCGTCAGCAGCTCATCGCCGCCACAGTGGGCCAGATCGACCAGGCCATCAAGCCCGACAACAACCACTTGTACGTCAATAGTCAGCAGGGCTACCAGGACAACGGGGTGGGCTACCAGCAGCCAGATGTCGGCGCGGCCAGGAAGCTGATCACCGGGGCCGGGTTCACCCTGGGGCCGGACGGCTACTTTCAGCTCGCCGGCAGGCCGCTGGAGCTGCGCATCTCGACGACCTCCGACGACCCGCTGCGGGTCGCCGCCGAGGGACTTATCGTGGAGCAGTTGAAGCGGGCTGGCATCAAGGCGGATCCCGCCGATGCGCCCGCGACGACGCTCCTTGGTCAGGAGTTGCCGGCCGGCAACTTCGACCTGGCCCTCTTCGCATCGACCAGCAGCTCGTTCCCCTCGGACAACGCCGCCGCCTACAAGACCCCGGGCAGTGGCGAGGGGGCCAACAACTACGACGCCTACTCGGAGCCGAAGGTCGACACCCTGTTCGCCCAGGCCAACAGCCAGCTGAACGCGGCCACGGCCGGCACTATCTACAACCAGATCGACCAGCAGCTGTGGACCGACATGGTTACCCTCCCTCTGTTCCAGGACCCGACGTTCATCGCCTACCAGCGCACCTACCTGAACATCGGCGACAACCCGAGCGCCTCGGGTCCGTTCTGGAACGCCGAGCAGTGGGGCCTGGCCCCCGCCGCTCCCTCGAGCGGGTCGTGAGGGGCCGTGGCCAGCGGGTACAGTTCTTGGCTGCGCAGTAACCGGTCGTCCACCCCGTCGGAGTGGCGGAATAGGCAGACGCGCTAGCTTGAGGGGCTAGTGTCCGCAAGGACGTGGGGGTTCAAGTCCCCCCTCCGACACCGCAGGTCAGAGGCACTTTCTGGGGAGCTGGGGGCTTGGATGGGACGGTCCCTTGGCCGATCGACGCGGGCTATCGTCGGCTCGTGGCTGAGCAAGTGCTCTACCGCCGGCCGTCTTCCTTGCTGTTTGCGCTCGAGATCCCTCGGGCGACGGCCGACGCCGCTGTGCTCGGACCTGCCTGGCCGGTGCTGAGGCTGGCACCGCATGGCGATGGCCACCCGGTGCTCACCCTGCCCGGGTTCACCGCCTCCGACGTCTCGACCCGGATCCTCCGGGGCTTCCTCAGGAGTCGGGGCTACCACGTCCACGCCTGGCGGCTGGGACGAAATCTGGGGCCCAACCCGGTGACAATCGAGGGTCTCCGAGCCAGGGTTCGTCAGCTGGCCGAGCAGCATCGGCGTCCGATGAGCCTCGTCGGTTGGAGCCTCGGGGGCATCTACGCCCGGGAGATCGCTCGGGCAGCGCCCTCGGCGGTGCGCCAGGTCATCACGCTGGGCAGTCCGTTGCGGCTTCGCGATCGAAGCAACAGCAACGCCGGCGCCTTGTTCGAAGCTCTGCGTGGTTCTCAGCGGGAGAGTCATCCGCCCGAGCGCCCACCCGAGGAGGCCCGTGGGCCGTTACCAGTCCCCACTACAGCCATCTTCACCCGCAGTGATGGAGTCGTGCCATGGCGAGCCTGTCTCGAGATCCCCTCCAACACGAGCGAGAGCGTCGAGGTGTTCGGTAGCCACAGCGGACTCGGTTTCAACCCCGCGGCGCTCTGGATCATTGCTGACCGGCTAGCCCAGCGTGAGGGCGCTTGGCATCGTTTCCAAGTTCACGGAGTGGCTGCTCCGCTATTCCGGGTTGAGCAAGAGCGACAACAATCCTGAGACTCGCGCCCCAGTCCCTCGCGCGCCCGAGGCCCATGCCGCGCTTCACCGCCGTCCCGATCAGAGGGTTCAGGCGAGGCGGAAAGCGCAAGTAGCCGATGCGTTCGCCCCCCGGCGCAGACCAGCGTGAATAAGATGGGGCCATGGCGCGGTTCCTCACTCGCCTCAGCTTGGCGATCATCGCCGTCGCCACCCTCTACCCCCTTGCTGGAGCAAAAGCCGTCAGTTCGGGTGAGCTCCTTGCAGCCACTCCGTCCCCAACACTCCATGAAGCCCAAATCGGCCTCGGCCAGGGTCCAGTACTAGACCGAGGCGAGCTGGTTCCGCGCCGGGGCTCGATCCAGAGTCGGGTCCGAGCTGATCGGTCAAGCGATCCCTCAACCCCACCTCTCCCGTTGGCCGGCGGTCTGTCCCTGGCAGTTTTGGCCATAGCGGTGTTGTGGAGCGCGCACCGCCGTGGTGGCAATACTCGCCGCTGGGAAGGTGTCGGCCCCCGCGGGCCACCACCGCCTC
>DASXCO010000054.1 GCA_036491125.1 Acidimicrobiales bacterium
GAGACGGCGACGAAGTGCCGGCTCACGGCCTTGTCGTCTCCGAGCGCGCCCACCAGCCAGTCCCGCGCCGTGTGGGCGTTGGTCAGCGTCTCGAGCGTGGTGAATGTCTTCGATGACACCACGAACAGGGTCTCGGCCGGATCGAGGTCGCGGGTCGCTTCCCAGATGTCGGTGCCGTCCACGTTGGACACGAAGCGCACGGTCATCGACCGGTCGCTGTAGTCCTCGAGGGCCTCGTAGGCCATGGCCGGGCCCAGATCGGAGCCACCGATCCCGATGTTGACCACGTTGGTGATGCGTCGTCCCGTGAAGCCCGTCCACTCGCCGCTCCGCACCCGCCCGGTGAAGTCGCGCATCTTCCGGAGCACGGCATGGACCTCGGGTACCACGTTGGTGCCGTCGACGAGGATCGAGGACCCCTCCGGGGCCCGAAGGGCCACATGCAACACGGGCCGATTCTCCGTCACATTGATCCGCCGGCCGCTGAACATGTCGTCGGCCCGCTGGCGGACCTCGGCCCGCTCGGCCAGCGCCCGGAGAAGACCCAGCGTCTCGCTCGTGATCAGGTTCTTCGAGTAGTCCAGGTACAGGTCGGCCGCCTCGACCGTCATGACCTCACCCCGCTGCGGATCCTGGGCGAAGAGGTCCCGGAGGTGCACATCCCCGACCTGGGCGTGGTGGACCTCGAGGGCACGCCACTCGACGGACTCGGTGATGCGCGTCGTTGTGTCGGTCATGCGGGTAGGTTGCCACTCAAACCCGAGCCATGTTGGCGAAGCGCGTGTAGTGCTCGAGGAACGCGAGCTGGGTCAGCCCCGTCGGACCGTTCCGGTGCTTCGAGAGGATGATCTCCGCCGTTCCCCGATCCGGCGAGTCCGAGTGGTATACCTCGTCGCGATAGATAAACAAGACGACGTCAGCGTCCTGCTCCAGCGAGTTGTGGGCGATCACGCCGTTGGCTACGAAGTTGTGCGTGCCCTCCACCGTGGCGTCAAAGGTGGGCACCTGCCCGACAGGGACGATCTCGACCACTTCGTCCCACATCACCTCGGACGACGCCAGTGCACGGAGCTCCGGGTCGTCGACCACCGCCGCCATCTGCGCCAGACGCGGCCTGGAGAAGCGCCGGGGGCGCCTGGCGTCGCCAAGCAGGTATGACCCGCAGTACGCCTCCTGCAACGCCGTCGCCATGGCACGGCCAGTCACTCCGGCACCCCTCATTGAGGCCCGGACCCGCTCGGCGACCGCCCACGGCACCAGGTCGGCGTTCGGGTTCGCTTTGATGGCTGCCAGGACATCCAGGCATTCAGCGATCCGCGCCCCCCGCTCGCCATGGCAGCCGACGGAGCTGAGGAAGTCGGACGTCTGCTGGGCTCCGTCGATCCGCACCTGCCAGCAGTCCCGGTACCCCGATTTCCGGGTCCTCGCCAGTCGGGTCCGGATGTCGAGCCGAAGGAGGGCTCGGCGGACGCCATCGGCGAGGCGCCGGCTCGTGGTCGCGTAGTACGCACGCACCAAGGGGCCACGACCATTACGACTCATGGTGATCGAGCCATCGGTCGCCCACAGGTGTCGGAGGAAGAGGGCGACCTGCACATCGCTGAGTCCGAAGATCTCTTCGGGGATGAACTTGTCCGGCGAGCGGGCGCCCCAAAGTCCCAATGGCTCGAGCCAGTTGCGAATGGGATGGCGCCTCCCATGCGTCAGCCGGTAGGGGGAAGGAAACCACAGCAACCACGTTCTTCCTTGCTTGCTGCCCTCGACCCTGATCCCGAACAACCGGAGGGCCGCTTGCTCGACCGCCATCTTGTTGGCCGGATCGGCCGTGGAGTACTTCACGCCGTTGGGCCCCATCGAGCCGTCCCCGAGGAGGTGGGCCAAGAGCACGAGCTCGTCATCGCACCAGGAAGCGGGCTCGTCGGGCGGCGCTATCCGTCGTGGGACGGCCACGTAGTCGCCGGTGGCGAGCTCGTCGAGTCGGGTCCAGCCGGTCACGGTTCGGAATTGATGGTTCGCTGTGGCCTCGACCTCGTATCCAGACGCCAGCCGAAGGCGGAAGACTGGCTTGACGCCGGAGGGGAAGGCCTTGACGAGGCGACGGGGCTCCATCCGCCAGTCCTCGTTCAATGACCACACGAGCGGCTGCTCCTGACTCAGCACTAGCTCACCCAGGGTCACCTCCTGGCCGTTGTCGGCCCGAAGCAACCTGGTGGACGCCGGCATACAGCCGGATTCTCTCAGGTCGGCGAGCACGGGTCGCTTGTCCGCTCGCAGCTCGAGGTTCCGCGAGAGCTGGGACAGCGCCACCACCGGCACCTGGAGCTCGCGGGCCAGGATCTTGAGCCCCCTGCTGATCTCCGACACCTCGACCTGACGGTTCTCTGCCGTGGTCCGGCCGGACATCAGCTGGAGGTAGTCCACCACGACGAGCCCCAGACCCTCTCGGCTCTTCAGCCGCCGCGCCTTGGCCCGGATGTCCATGACGGTGATGTTGGGGTTGTCGTCGATGAAGATCGGTGCTTCACCCAGGTGGCCGATGGCGGTGCTGATCTTCGGCCAGTCCGACTCGAGCAACCGGCCATTGCGCATGCGAGTTGCGTCGACCCGAGCCTCGGCGCACAGCAGCCGCTGGGTGAGCTCGAGGTGGCTCATCTCCAGCGAGAAGAGCAGGACTGGTTGGCGACTCTCCATGGCCGCGTGGGCCACGAGGCCGAGGGCGAATGCCGTCTTGCCCATGCTGGGCCGGGCCCCGACGATGATGAGGTTGGACGGCTGCAGGCCGGACAACCGCTCGTCGAGGTCGTTGTACCCCGTCGGGACGCCGGTGATGGCATCCCCCCGGTCGTACAGCGACTCCAGGTTGTCCAGGGTGCGAGCGAGGAGATCTCGCACCGTGGCCATGGTGTCGACCCCGCGGCGCTGGGCCACCTCGAACACCATCGTCTCGGCCCGGTCCACCGCCGCGGTCACGTCCTCGGGCACCTCGTAGCCGAGCTCGGCGATCTCGGCCGCCACGCCGATCATGCGGCGCAGGAGGGCGTGCTCTTCGACGATGCGCGCGTAGCGGCCGGCGTTGGAGATGGCGGGGGTGTTGGCCTGGAGTGAGATCAGCGTCGCCGGGCCGCCGATAGCGTCGAGCAACCCCGCTCGGCGCAGCTCGTCGGCGATCGTGACCGGGTCGGCCGGCTCGCCCTGGGCGTACAGGGTGGTGACGGCGTCGAAGACGTGTCCGTGGGCCGGCTTGTAGAAATCCTCGGCCGCGCAGCACTCGACGGCCGTGGCGATGGCGTCCCTCGAGAGGATCATCGCCCCGAGGAGCGACTCCTCAGCCTCGAGGTTGTGCGGCGGAACTCGCCCAGCGGCGCCACTACGCCCCCGGCGGCGGGCGTCATCGAGCGATTGAACCACGCCCTACCCTCGCCGCTCGAGCCTGTGGGTCGCTAGGGGCAGAACTTGTTGATGTTGCTGGGGATTAACCCAGAGTTCTCCACACCAGCCGCCGCCGAACATGGGTCGACGGTACCCGGAGGGTGTAGCAGCGAGGTGGACCAGCTCGGCCCCTCGTCCGCCGGCAGTGGCTCAGCCCGTGCGGGCTGACGCGGCGCTCACGACCTCTACGGTGAGCTGGAACTCGACCTCGGGATGCAGCTTCACCGTGATCTCGTGGATGCCGAGCGTCTTGATGGGCTCGTCCAGGACGAGCCGGCGCCGGTCCAGGTCCACACCCGCCTGCTCGGTCACGGCCTGTGCCACGTCGGCGGCCGTGACCGAGCCGAACAGCCGCCCCTCGGCTCCTGCCCGGACCGGTATCCGGATAGCGGTCGGCACCAGCTTGCGGGCCACATTCTCAGCTCCCTCGCGCTGGCGAGCGTCCTGGACGTCGCGGGCCTTGCGCATCGCCGAGGCCTGAGCACTGACTCCGGGTGTCGCCCGCATGGCGCGACCCTTCGGCACCAGGAAGTTGCGCGCGTAACCGTCCGCCACTTCGACGATGTCGCCGCGCTTGCCGACGCCGGTCACGTCGGCCCTCAACACAACTTTCACTGGTCACCGCCGCCACGCGCGTCGGCACCCACGGCAGCTGCCGGGCGCTCCGGCTGGCTCTCGGCC
>DASXCO010000055.1 GCA_036491125.1 Acidimicrobiales bacterium
GTCACCCTCCTGTCGGAGGACACGTACCGTCGCCAGGCCGGGCGGCTGCAGGCGGAGATGGCATCCATGCCGACGCCCGAGGAATGGGTCGAACCGCTGCGCGACCTGGCCGCCACCGGGACGGCCGCCCCTTAGGCGACAGCGACAGGCAGATGCTTGATGCCGTTGATGAAGTTGGACAGCAGCCGCTCGGGGTCTCCGGTCGCGTGAATGCCGGGCGTCCGTCCGAGGAGCTCGCGGAACATCACGGTGATCTCCTGGCGGGCCAGGTGGGCCCCCAGGCAGAAGTGCGGCCCTGGACCGCCGAAGCCCACGTGGGGATTGGGCTCACGGCGGATGTCGAAGCGATAGGGCTCCTCGAACACCGCCTCGTCGCGGTTGGCCGACCAGTACATGAGCAGCACCTTGGCGGCCTCGGGGAGGTCCACGCCGCCGAGGGTCACATCCTTGGTGGCGGTTCGGCGCATGAAGATCACCGGCGAGGCGATCCGAACGATCTCCTCGACCGCCGTCGGCGCCAGTGTCTCGAAGCCCGCGGCCCACGCCGCCCGCTGATCGGGATGGTCGGTGAGCAGCCTCATCCCGTGGCTGATGGCGTTGCGGGTCGTCTCGTTGCCCGCCACCACGAGCAGGATGAAGAACGAGGCCAGCTCCTGGTGGGTGAGCTGCTCGCCGTCGACGTTGGCGGTGACCAGGGCCGAGGTGACGTCGTCGCCTGGGCGCTCGGCCCGATGCCGGGCCAGATCCCCCATCAGCTGCGTGAGCTCCTGGCCCGAGGTGAGCAGGGCCATGACGACGTCGCTGCCCTCGGGCACGTACTCGGGATCCATGCCCCCGAGAATGACGTTCGAGTGGTGGAAGACGAAATCGTGATCGGGCTCGGGTACGCCCATCATGTTGCAGATGACGCGCAGCGGCAGCTTGGCCGCCACCTCGGTCACGAAGTCGCACGTCCCCTTCTCGATCACGTCGTCGACGATGAGCGACGCCGACCGCTGGACCTCGTCTTCGATCTTCTTGACCATCCGAGGCGTGAAGGCCGCCGAGACGATGCGCCGCAGGCGAGCGTGGCGCGGATCGTCGAGGTTGATCATGGATCCGAAGAACTCGAGGAACTCGGTCGGCATGTCGAAGATGCTCGTGGCCCCCTGGCCCGAGCAGAACGACCCGGGCTCGCGGCTCGCCTCCACGACGTCGGCATGGCGGGTGACGGCGTAGTAGCCCGAGCCGTCCAGCGGAATGGGGACGGTGATGCCGGGTGGTGGCTCCGGATCGTCGAAGTGGGCGATCGGTCGTTGCCGGCGGAGGGCCTCGAAGGCCGCTTCCCGCTCGTCGAGAGGCCGGGCCCAGAAGGCCAGGTCAGAGAGATCGATGTCGTCGATCGTCAGCACCGGGTTGGGATTCACGGCTTCCTCCCGCTCTCCTTCGGCAACCAGCGAGCGAACCTACCTCGCCGCCCCCCATGGCTGCACAACGTAGGCGCCCTCCATCGCCCGCGCCTCCTCGAACGACACCACGGTCCGGCCGAACGGGAACAAGGCGGCGCCGGCGAGCCTGAAGTGGGCGATGGCGAAGGGGATGCCGATGATCGTGATCGCACAGATCACGCCGGCGATCACGTGTGAGAGGGCGAGCCACCAACCGAAGAGGATGAACCACAGCACGTTGCCGACGGCTGACGGGACCTCGCCGGGAATCCTCACCAGGGCCGAGCCGAACGGCCAGAGCGTGAAGCTGGCGAGCTTGAAGGCCTGGATGCCGAAGGGAATGGTGATGATCAGGACGAAGCAGATCAGGCCCGCCACGGCGTAGCTGAGAGCGAGCACCAGCCCACCCAGCAGCAACCACAGGATGTTGCCGATGACCCGCACTAGCGGGATCCCTGTTGCACCTTCTGGGCTTGCTGGGCCTGCTTGGCCTGCTTCGTTCGCCTGCGACGCCGGTACGCGGGCACGAGACGGTCGAGCAGGGCCCCGAGCACGGCGGCCAGGATCAGGGCCCAGATGAGCGAGACGTGGGCCGTGAAGAAGACGAAGTGAACGGTGACCGTGCCGCTGTTCTCGACGATGAAGGCGATCAGCAGTCCGGCCACGATGGCCAGGCCAATCAGCCGAGCGATCCCGCCTACGTCCCGTTTGTCCTTGGGTCGCGGCGTCACCGCTGCCTGCGCCGTGCTCGGCGGCGCGGACGCCGCTGCGTCCTGCGTGGCGCGATCGTCGGTGCTCGTGGCTCCCCCTCCCTGCTCAACGCCATTCTACACCTGTCCCTCCGGGCGTGCCCTGAGCCGCCCAGCTGGTCCGTCTACCGTTGAAGATGTGGCACGACCGCGTCCGGCCGACAGGCCGGCATCCGAAGGCGAGGGACCGCCCTCGGAGGCCGACGTCGAGCGGCAGCTGCGCGAGCACCGGGCAACGCCACTCGATAAGTGCGGAGATGCGCCCGACCCGCGGTTCAGCTTCGCCAACGAGCGCACGTTCCTGGCCTGGAGCCGCACCGCGCTCGCCCTCATCGCCGCCGGCCTGGCTGCGGCCCAGCTCCTGCATTTCGGCCTCGGCGGTGCGCGCCTCATCATCGCCCTCCCGCTGATCGCCCTCGGCGCGGTGGCCGCGGTGACCAGCTACCGCCAGTGGGAGGGCAACGAACGTCGGCTTCGGCTGCGGCTCCCGCTGGCCTACTCGCCGGTCGGCAAGATCGTCGCCGTGGGGATCTCGGTCATCGGGGTGGCCGCCGGCATCATCGTGGTCGTCGACCTGATCACCAGGTGATGGGTACCGACGCCATCGGTCGTCAGCCGGACGAGCCCGATCGGGGACTGGCGACCGAGCGGACGGCGCTGGCGTGGACGAGGTCGGCGCTGGCGCTGGCCGCGATCGGAGCCCTGGCGGTGCGTCGCGGAGCCCAGGGGGACCTGCCGGCCGTCGCCTACCCCGTTGGCGCCCTGCTCTTCGGGGCAGCCGTCGCGCTGTGGATGCTGGGGGCGAGCATCTACAACAGGAGGGTCGCCAGGACCGACGCCGGAGACCCAGCGCCGCGTGCCGTGGCGTTCAAGATCATGTCGATCGGCACCGTCGGCATCGCCGTGGCCGCGATCGTCCTCGCCATCCCCGTCTAGCTGGGATCACGCCGTCGCAGCGACCGGTGCGCGACCATGGCCCGGTCAGCGAGGCGAGCAGGTGGTGGTCGGATGCAGACGCGCAAGCTCGTAGCCGAGCTGCTCGGCACGGCGATACTGGTCTTCTTCGCCGTGGGAGTGGCCACGCTCTCACTGGGATTCAAGTTCGCCGGGAGCAGCACCTCGGCCGGGGTGGTGGCCACGGCCCTGGCCTTCGGCCTGGTCCTGTTGGCCCTGGTCTACGCCATCGGGCCGATCTCGGGCTGTCACGTCAACCCGGCGGTGACCATGGCCTTCGTCGCCTCCCGGCGCATGTCGATCCAGGAGGCCATCGGTTACTGGATCGCCCAGTTCGTCGGCGCCATCCTCGGGGCCCTGGCCCTCTGGGGCATCTTCACCGGGTCCCCCGGCTACAGCACCGGCAACCAGGGCCTCGGCACCGACGGCTGGGGCAAGCACTCGCTCATCCACCTCAGTGTCGGTGGGGCCTTCGCCGCCGAGGTCGTCCTCACGTTCCTCTTCGCCCTCGTGGTGCTGGCCGCGACCAGCCACCTGACATCGGCTGGCTTCGCCGGCCTGGCCATCGGCATGGGCCTCGCCACCGTCCACCTCGTCGGCATCCCGCTCACCGGCACCTCCGTCAACCCGGCGCGCAGCCTCGGTCCGGCGCTGATCGTGGGCGGCGACGCCCTCAGCCAGCTGTGGCTCTTCATCGTGGCGCCCTTGGTTGGCGGCGCCATCGCCGCCGTCGTCTGGGGCTATCTGTTCGTGCCTGATCGACCGAAGGAACCGGTGCCGCCCGGCCGGGTGCAGCCCTCCGACCTCGCGGGGCCCTCGCAGGAGACCTGAGGCCGGCCCGCCAAGGCGCCGATCGCGGTAGGAGCGACGCCTCCAGTACGATCGCCTTGACACCTTCAAACGGGACGAGGCACATCGGGAGGCTCAATGGCTGAGGACGTTGCCCTGAAGGGCAAGCTCGGCCGGGTCTCGTGCAGCATCCCCCCCGAAGGTGGCGGCGAGGTGTTGATCGAGGTGAGGGGCGGAGCCGAGGCGTTCACCGCCTATCCCTCCGAGCCCAAGAGCATCGCCACCGGACGAACCGTCGTCGTGGTGGAGCAGCTCTCCCCCCGCTCCGTCCTCGTCACGCCCTACTGGAGCGAAGGAGACTAGATGTTCTTCTGGCGAATTCCTGCACCGAACGAAGCGCTGGTCATCTCGGGCGCCAAGCACCACGACCCGGCCGGACCCCAGTTCCAGGTCGTGGTGGGCCACGGCGCGTGGGTCCTACCTTTCCGCAAGACCGCCCGCAAGCTCTCGCTCGACGTCCGGGAAGCGATCCTCGGCGAGGATTGCGTGACGACCCAGGGCATCCCGCTTCAGGTCCAGGCCGTGTGCGTGTTCAAGGTCGCCGACGACCCGGCCAGCATCGCCAACGCGGCGCGGCGGTTCCTCGATCAGCAGAACCGCATGGAGCAGATGGTCGGCCAGGTCTTCGGCGGCCACCTGCGATCGATCGTCGGCGGCCTCACCGTGGAAGAGATCATCCGGGACCGCGAGCGGCTCCGCCAGGAGGTGATCAAGTCCTCCGACATCGAGGTCGAGCGCCTCGGTCTCACCGTCGACAGCCTCCAGATCAAAGAGATCGTGGACCCGAGCGGCTATATCGCCAACATCGCGGCTCCCTACACGGCCGTGGTCCAGAAGGACGCCCGCATCGCCCAGGCCGCCGCCGACCGCGAGGCCACCGAGCGCGAGCAGGAGGCCAACGCCCTCAAGTCCGAGGCCGTGCGGGCGTCGCAGATCAAGCAGGCCGGCTACCAGGCCGAGATAGACCGGGCGGCGGCGCAGGCCAGCCAGGCGGGGCCGCTGTCCGAGGCCGAGGCGAGGCAGCAGGTCGTGCAGACGGAGACGGCCGTGGCCAAGCTGGAGGCCCAGCGGGAGGAGCAGCGGCTCCAGAGCACGGTGAACCGGCCCGCTGACGCCGAGGCCTATAGGCAGGTCACGCTGGCCAAGTCCGCCAAGGAGGCCCGGGTACTCGAGGCCGAGGCCGAGGGTCAGGCCATCAAGGTGAAGGGCGAGAGCGAGGCCGGGGTCCTGCGGGTCCGGGCCGACGCCCTGAAGGCCAACCAGCAGGCCCTGGTGACCCAGCAGCTGGCCGAGCACCTGCCCGAGATCGTGACCGCCGCCACGAGGAGCCTGACCGGCGCCAACCTCACCGTCCTCAACGGGGGCGAGGGTCTCGCCGATCTGGTCGGACAGGTGGTGGGGCAGGGCTTCACCCTCTTCCAGGGCCTGCGTCAGGGCCTCGGGGTGGACGGGGCGGCCGAGAACGGCCCGTCAGCCGAGGGGCGGCCCCCGGCGGACGGAAGGCCGGCGGTCGAGCGAACGGTCGGTGCGGGCCCCGACAAGGTGCCGGCCGACAAGGCTGCGGGCCCCGGCAAGGCCCCGGCCGACAAGGCCCCCGCCGACAGGGCGCCCGGCGACAACGCGGCGGGCGGCAAGACCGCTCGCTGAGCGCCGCGTGACCGGGACCGGCGCGGAGCTGACGCCGGCGTGGCTGACCGACACTCTGGCGCCGCTGCTCGGGCCCGCCCGGGTCCTCGAGGTCGCCTACGCGCCCGTGGGCACAGGGCAGATGAGCGACTGCGTGCGCCTGACGCCGACCTACGACGGCCCGACGGCTGCGCCCCGGTCGCTGATCGCCAAGCTCCCGGCCGCGGACCCGACCAGCCGGGCGACGGCGGCGGCGCTGCGCAACTACGAGATCGAGGTGAGCTTCTACCGCCAGCTGGCGCCGCAGCTTCCGATTCGGGCGCCCCACTGCTACCACTCCTACCTCGACGCCACGGGCACGGACTTCGTGCTGCTGTTGGAGGACGTGGCCTCGGCGCGCCAGGGAGACCAGCTGGCCGGTTGCAGCATCGACGAGGCGGCGGTGGCCGTCGAGGAGCTGCCCCGACTGCACGCGCCGCGGTGGGGTGACGCCAGCCTGGCCGGGCTGGATTGGCTCCACCGCGACCCCGGGGAGGCCGCGGCCTTCACGAGCCAGCTGGTCGCCGGCCTGTTCGGCGGGTTCCGCGATCGCTATGCCGGGCGCGTCGACGACGACATCATCGCCCTGGGTGAGCGGCTGATGGCGAGGCTTCCGAGCTACCTCGGCGATCGACGGGGACCGTGGACGGTGGCCCACGGCGATTTCCGCCTCGACAACCTGCTGTTCGGAAGCGACGCGACCGGGCCGCCGGTCGTCGTGGTCGACTGGCAGACCGTGGCCCACGGCCCCGGGATCGGCGATCTCAGCTACTTCCTCGGCGCCGGCCTGGTCCCAGAGGACCGGCGGCGTCACGAAGGCGAGCTCGTCCGCGCCTACCACGGGTCGATCCGGGCGGCCGGGGTGGACGGCCTCGGCTGGGACGAGTGCTGGACCCAGTACCGGCGCTACGCCTTCGGCGGCGTGATCATGGCCATCGCCGCGTCCATGCTGGTCGAGCAGACCGAGCGGGGCGACGACATGTTCGTGACCATGGCCCAGCGACACGGTCGCCACGCCATCGACCTCGAAGCCGAGCAGCTCCTCGCGTGAGGCGCCGTGCTCAGGGCCGGCCGGCCAGCGGGTCCTCGACGACCCTTGGGGAGAACCGCAGGGCCAGGGCGTTCGGCCCGAAGATCCCGGTCGTGGAGCGCCACTCTGGCGCACCCGAGAGGGTGATCGGGCCCAGCCGCCGGGCCAGCACCGGAAGCGCCTCCTGCATCTCGGCCCGCGCCAGGTTCGCCCCCAGACAGAAATGCGGGCCACCGCCGAAGGTCAGCTGCGGTTCGCGCCGAGCCATGATGTCGAAGCCGTGTGGATCGTCGAAGGCGGCGGGGTCGTGGTTGGCGGCCGCCAGTGACAGCGACACCAGCGACCACGCTGGTATGCGCCAGCCGTCCAGCTCGATGTCCTCCACCGCGACCCGGGGCGTGACGGCGACGACGCCGGCCACCCGCATCACCTCCTCGACCGCAGGTGCGACGAGCTCGGGCCGCTCTGCCATCAGCTGCCACTGATCGGGGTGCTCGCAGAACAGCGTCATGGCCAGCGCCAGCTGGTTGCGGGTCGTGTCGTAGCCGGCGAAGAGGAGCCCGGCGAGCAGGGCCCGCAGCTCGACCGGGCTGAGCCGGTCACGGTCGTCGCCGGCGGCGATCAGGTTGCTCACGAGGTCCTGGCGGGGCGCACCTTGGCGCTCGGCGATCAGCCCGTCGAGATAGTCGTTGAGGCCGGCCACGGCCTCGTTGACCTCCTCCAGGTGGAGGCTGAGCTCGAGCGAGAGCACGTGGGTCAGGGCGTCGCCCCACCGAGCGAAGCGCAGGTGGTCCTCGGGCGGCACGCCCAGGACCTGGCACATGACCTCGATCGGGTAGTGGTCGGCGAAGTCCGCCATGAACTCGCACTCCCCCGCGCCGATGAATCGCTCGACGAGCTCCTCGGCCAGGGCGCGCATGCCCGGCCGATAGGGCTCGACGGCGCGAGGGGTGAACGCCCGGCTCACCAGACTGCGGATCCGGGCGTGGTCGGCGCCGTCGAGGGACAGCAGGGCCGAGGCGGTCAGGTCGTAGAGCCGGCCCTCGTTGACACCCTGTAGCCGGATGAGCTGCATCAGCGCGCTCTGCAACCGGGGGTCGGACAGCAGCTTGTGGACCTGCTCGCGCCCCACCACCAGCGCACCGAGGGGGGTGCGCGCCAGCCAGGACTGCTCGAGGATCCGGTCGATGATCGGCCGCGGGTCGGCCTGGAACTCCTCGGTGAAGGGGTCCAGGAACGGGGCCTCCTCCAGGGGGCGCATGGCTCCATTGTGGGCGCTTGGACCGCGACCGTTCCAGACGCGCCAGCCACAATGGGGTGGTGAGGGCGATGCGGAGGCGCAGCGAGCCGGGACTGGGCACCGCCACCCGCCTGAGGACCGGCCTCCTGGCCCTGCTGGTCATCGTCGTCTGCGGCACGCTCGGCTTCATCGGCCTGGGCTACAGCGTCGTCGACGCCCTGTTCCAGACCGTCGTGACCGTCACCACCGTGGGGTTCCGCGAGGTCCACAACTTCGGCGCTCCCGGCGAGATCTTCAGCATCTTCCTGATCCTGGCCGGCGTCGGGACCGCGGCCTACACCTTCAGCGTGCTCATCGACAGCTTCGTCGAGGGCCACCTGTCCGATCTGGTGTCGAGGAGACGCATGGAACGACGCATCGAGAGCATGCACGGCCACGTGATCCTGTGCGGGTGGGGTCGGGTCGGTCAGGCCATCGCCCGCCACGTCGCCGGCGCGGACCAGGACATGGTGGCCATCGACCTTTCATCGGACCGGCTCCCGGCCCCACCGGCCCTCACCGTCCATGGAGACGCCACCGACGACGCCGTGCTCACGGCCGCGGGCATCGGGCGGGCCGGCGTCCTCGTCACCGCCCTCGCCGACGATCCCGAGAACCTGTACGTGACGTTGACGGCGCGCTCGCTCTGCCCGGATCTGTTCATCGTGGCCAGGGCCTACGCCGACAGCTCGGTGGACAAGCTCCTCCAGGCCGGGGCCAACCGGGTGGTCAACCCGGCCAACATCGGAGGCGCCCGCATGGCCGCCTTCGCCCTGCAACCCCACGTCGCCGAGTTCGTCGACGTGGTCATGCACGACGGCAGCCTCGAGTTCCGCCTCGAAGAGGTGTCGGTGCCCCACGGGTCTCCGCTGGACGGACGAACCCTGCGCGACGCCCGCATCCGCGACCAGACCGGCGCCCTGGTGCTGGCCATGCGCAACGAGACCGGCGACTTCGTGACCAATCCCAGCCCGGACGTCAAGATCCGCGCCGGCCACATCCTCATCGCCATCGGGACCGGGAGCCAGCTCGAGGCCCTGACCCGGCGCGTCGCTCAGATCCGGCGGTAGCGGGCGACGGCAAGCGGTACGAAGACGACCAGGATGAGGCCTGTCCAGACGACCATCTGCCACAGCCAGTGGTAGATGGGCCCGCCCTCGGTGAGGGCGCGCACGGCGTTGACGGTCACGCTCACGGGCTGCACACGGGCGAAGCCCTGGAGCCAGCCGGGCATCGTCGCCACCGGCACGAACGCCGAGCTGGCAAAGACCAGCGGGAAGAGCGGGATGAACCCCGCCACCTGCGCCGTCTCCGGCTCCTTGACGACCATCCCCACGTAGGCGAAGACCCACGAGAAGGCGTACCCGAAGGCCAGCACCACCAGCATCGCCACGAAGTCCGGCAGCGGGCTGTTGTGGAAGCGGAACCCGACCCCGGTGGCCACGATGACCATCAGGAGGAGCACGAAGACGTTGCGAGTCAGGTCGGCGAAGGTGCGACCGGCCAGCACAGCCGAGCGCGCCATGGGCAGCGACCGGAAGCGGTCGACGATGCCTCCTCGCAGGTCCTCGGCCAGCCCGACGGCGGTCTGGGCGCCCCCGAACAAGGTGGTCTGGACGAAGATCCCGGCCATCAGGTAGTTGACGTAGGTGGTCCCAGGGGTGGAGATGGCGCCGCCGAAGACGTAGCGGAACAGCAGCACGAACATCACCGGCTGGATGGTGGAGAACACCAGCAGCTGCGGTGTCCGTGCGACGTGGAGGAGATTGCGCTTGGCGATGGCGGCGATGTCGCCGACCGCCACCAGCGGCGTGATCGGTCGCGCCTGGCGGACGGTCGGAGCGGTGGTGACGGTTGCGGTCATGTCCTCCTCCTGCGCCGGCCGCGCGCGCCGCCCGCGGCCTCGGGTTCGTTGCCGTCCTCGCCGTCAGCGCCGGCGCCGTGGCCGGTGAGGGACATGAACACGTCGTCGAGCGACGGCCGGCGCAGGCTCAGGTCCTCGAGTATGACCTCGCTCTCGTCGAGGCGGCGGGCGGCGGCCATCAAGACGGCGGCGCCACCCTTGGCCGGCAGCGTCATCCGCCGCTGTTCGGTGTCAATCTGGGGCTTGCCCTCTCCCAGCCCTGCGACGGCAGCGATGGCCTTGTCCAGATCGTCCGGGCTCGCCACCCGCACCTCGACCACGTCGCCGCCCAACTGGTCCTTGAGCTCGTCCGCGGTGCCCTCGGCGATCACCTTTCCGTAGTCGATCACCACGATCTGGTGGGCCAGGCGGTCCGCCTCGTCCAGGTACTGGGTCGTGAGGAGGATGGTCGTGCCGTCCGCCACCAGGCTCTCGATGAAGCCCCACATCTCGAGCCGGGTGCGGGGGTCGAGCCCGGTGGTCGGCTCGTCGAGGATGAGCACCGGCGGGCGGGCCACGAGGCTGGCACCGAGGTCGAGGCGGCGCCGCATGCCGCCCGAGTACGTCTTCACCTGGCGATCGGCGGCGTTGGTGAGCGAGAAGCGCTCGAGCACCTCGTCCGTCCGCCGGGTGATCTCCGCCCGGCCCAGGTGGTAGAGGCGCCCGACGAGCTCGATGTTCTCCCGGCCGGTCAGCGTCTCGTCCACCGCCGCGTACTGGCCCGCGAGGCCGATCAGGGGGCGAATGGCTGCGGCGTCGCGCACGACGTCGAGGCCGCCGATGCGGGCATACCCGTCGTCAGGGGCCAGCAACGTGGCCAGGATGCGGACCAGCGTCGTCTTTCCGGCGCCGTTGGGGCCGAGCAGACCGAGGACCCTGGCCCTGTCAGCGGCCAGGTCGACGCCGCAGAGTGCCTGGGTGGTGCCGAACGCCTTTGTGACGCCGGACACCTCGATCATGGTGTCGGCCATCAACCCTCTGGAACGATGTTGGGGCGGAAAAGGGCCAATCTAGCTGCCGACCGGGTGCCCCCGATCAGGCCGCGCTCGGGGCGGCGGCTAGTTCCCGAAGGGCTGCACCGGGCTCTCCGTCACCGTGACGGTGTTGCTCGTCGAGGGAGCGGAGATAGAACTACTGCTGTTTTGCGTCGCTCAGAGCAGGTCGGTGTCCTCGGGCTCGGGCACGAGATGGTTCTCGATGGCGCCGACCCGCTCGATCTCGATCCGCACGACGTCGCCAGGCGCAAGGAGCGCGGGAGGTGTCCGTGCGAACCCGACACCGGAAGGCGTCCCGGTCGAGACGATCATGCCCGGCTGCAGGGTGAAGGCGGCGGAGAGATGGGCGATCTGGTCGTAGCAGTCGAAGACGAGGTCGTCGGTCCTGGCCTCCTGGCGGAGCTCGCCGTTCACCCACGTGCGGAGCGCGAGGGTGTGAGGATCGCCGACCTCGTCGGGAGAGACCAACCACGGCCCGATCGGACCGTGGGTGTCGAAGGACTTGCCCATGGTCCACGTCGGCGAGGCCATCTGCCAGTCCCGCACGCTCACGTCGTTGACCACCACGAACCCGGCGATGACCTCACTCGCCCGCTCGGATGGCACGTGGCGACAGCGGCGGCCGATCACGAACCCGAGCTCGCCCTCGTAGTCGACGTGGGCCGGTGCGACGCGGGGGATGTGCACGTCATCCGTCGGTCCGGCGACGCACGACGACTGCTTGTTGAAGAACACCGGCACGCTCGGTAACGGCTGGCCCGTCTCGGCCGCATGCGAGCGGTAGTTGAGCCCGATGCCGAGGAACTCGGGCGGGCGAGCGACGGGGGCCCGGAGCCGGACCTCAGCCAGCGCGAGGCGCGGCGCGCCGGATGCGGCCGCGGCTGCCTCCTCGAGGCCGCCGGTGGCGAGTAGGGCGCTGAGGTCGGTCGGGAAGCGGTCGCGGCCGAGGTCCGCGATCTCCTCGCCGAGCACCACCCCGAGCCGGGTCGCGCCTCCATGGCTGAAGCGGGCGATCTTCATATCGGGCGCGACACTACGCTGCGCCCGGAGGTCTTCGCCCCGTGTCATCATCGAGCACGACGTGCCGCCCGCAGCGCTGCCGCTGAGCCGAGACTTCGAGTTCGCCTACGGCGTCCCCGACCAGGTCTCGCCGCTCGTTCGCCGCGTGGTGGCCAACAACCCCAACATGTTCACCTTCACCGGCACCGGGACCCACCTCGTCGGCGGCAAGGGCGTGGCCGTCGTCGATCCGGGTCCCGACCTACCCGACCACGTGGCCGCCATCATGGCCGCTCTCGGTGGCGCGGCCGTGAGCCACATCCTGGTGACCCACACCCACCGTGACCACTCACCCGCCGCCCGTCTCCTCCAGGAGCGGACCCGCGCCCCCACCTACGGCTGGGGTCCACACCCGCTCGGCGGCGCCGAGGGGGCCGAGGAGGCGGGGGACACGGAGTTCGTGCCCGACGTGACGGTCCGCCACGGTGATGTCATCCGCGGGGACGGGTGGACGATCGAGTGCCTCGCCACCCCGGGGCACATCTCGAACCACGTCTGCTACGCCCTCGTCGAGGAGCAGGGGCTCTTCTCCGGCGATCACGTCATGGGCTGGTCGACGAGCGTGGTATCGCCGCCCGAGGGCCACATGGGCGACTACCTCAGCAGCCTCGAGCTCCTGCTGGCGCGCGACGACGAGGTCTACTGGCCCACGCACGGCCCGCCCGTGCGCGACCCCAAGACGCTGGTGCGGGCCTTCATCGCCCATCGGCAGTACCGCGAGGAGCAGATCATGGACTGCCTGGCGGCGGGGCGGCACACCATCGAGGAGATGGTCCCGGTGATCTACGCCGATGTCGCGCCGGAGCTTCATCCCGCCGCGGCCCGTTCGACGTACGCCCATCTGCTGCACCTCCTCGAGACGGGCCGCGTGCGCAGCGAGGGCGATCCCGAGTCCGGCGCCAGTTACTTCTGACGCGGGCCTGCGATCTCTGACCACGGTGGCGTGGCATACCACGGGGTGAGCCGCATCCACCCAGGTGCCTTGGGTCCGTCGATCAGGAGGGCGTGACCGACGCGACCCTGGGCGATCGAGTCGACGGGCAACCGTCGCTGTCGCCTCGTCGAGGTCGTGACGCTGGAGCGTGGCACGCGGGTCCTCGGACGCCAAGGGCTCTTCGACACCGAGCGCACGGCGACCTCCGCCTCGCCGGCCAGGGCTGAGACGAGCTCGAGGGTGCGGAGGTCGCCGATACCCGGCAGGACCACCTTGGTCCCGAACAACGACATGAAGCCGTCCGCCGCCTGTCCCCAGCGCGTCCTCGCCTGGGACAGATCCTGGAGGCAGGCCAGGGTGAGGAGACCTTGGCTCGCTCCTTCCGACACGATCGCCGCCAGATCGGGCAGCGGCGCCACGTTGGCGACCTCGTCCAGGGCCAGCAGCACCGGCGGGTCCAGCGTGTCGCGAGCGTAGGTCGCCGAGCGGATCTCCTCGACGAGGCCGACGACGATGGGCGCGATCAGCGCCTGCTGGCGCGCGGGCGCGCACACATAGATGGTGTCGACGCTGCTCGGGAACAGGGCGGGATCGAAGTTCGGCGAGCTGGCCTGGGCCAGCGCCGCCGGGAACCGGTACGCAGCCAGCGCGCCCGCTGCGGTCGAACGGATGCTGCTGCGCTCGCGTGCCTCGGTCGTAGCTATTTGCTCCAGGACGTCCAGGGCGATCCCGGCGTCGTTGGCCACCAGGATCTTCTTCGCATCGTCGAGCTCGGCGCGGTGGACGGCCCGAAAGACGAACTCCATCCCCTCTCCACCCAGCGCCGCTGCGTGCAGCAACGGCGCCAACAGGGTCTCGGCCCGCTCCGCCCAGTGGGACGCGTCGGCAATGCCCTCCGCCGGCCGGGTCGCTCTCAACATGCCCCGAGCGATCACGAGGGCCCCGTCCCACCGGCGCGAACCCTCGACCGGCGACCAGTGCAGCGGCGTGAGCCCAGCCGGCACCTCGATCTGTCCCGACGGATCGAACACCCAACACGTGCCCAGCCGCCTCCGTGCCGGTGCCGTCGCGCTCAGGACGTCGAGCTTCGTCGACGTCGACACGACCGCTCCGTTGGCAGCCAGGATGGCCGGGATGACGATGGCAGTGGTCTTCCCCGAACGAGGCGGACCCAGCACGAGCACCCCCGACCCCCGCGCCGCCAATGTCCAACCTCGCGCGCCCGCTCCCAGGTAGATCCGGTTCCCGTGCACGCCCATCTCGTGCAGCACCTCGGCGTGAACGTCCTGCCCCCGCGCCGCCCCAGCTGATCCCATTCGCCGGAGATGCTAACCCTCGCCTGTCGCGGTCTCGCGAGCGTCCGCTCGGCCCGGCCGTGACCGCCGGACGCCCACCTACCCTGTGCCATGCTGGGCGGACACGGTGGCCGTAGCTCAGTTTGGTTAGAGCGCCAGGTTGTGGCCCTGGAGGTCGGGGGTTCAAGTCCCCTCGGTCACCCTCATCCTCGCAACTCACGGCGGCTCCCTCCCGCCGCCGCCCAGCAGTCCCGCCTGGCGGTCCCGCTCGGTCTTGAGCTCGTGGCAGTCCCAGCACCTGCCGCTCAGGTTGGCCCGGGTGGTGGGGCCTCCGTTGATTCTCCTATGTCAAGCAGCGGCCCAGTTGACCGGCTGCGACAGTCCCAGGGGCGGGGCCTCGTCAGCAATAAGCCGGCGAAATACCTCGTCAGAGAGCCGCCGACGAAGCATGCGTAGAGCCTCTGTCTTCGTATCGCCCGCAGCCAGCCGTCCCTCCACGTAAGCCCGGCCTGGACCGACTCCCCGCCACTGGGTGATCGCGATCCGGTGCAGGGCCGCGTTGACCTGGCGGTTCCCACCTCGGTTCAACCGGAACTTGGTTGGGCTGCCAGTCCATACCGGGATCGGTGCGGTGCCATTCCAGCGGGCATAGGTGGCCTTCGAGCGAAACCGGCTCGCTCCAGCCGTCTCGCCGATGATCTTGGCCGCTGACAGCACCCCGCAACCAGCTAGGGCGAGTAGCGAAGGTGCCAGCGGTCGCACGATCACTGTGATCTCCCACTTGAGCTTGTTTATCTGCACAGTCAGCTCATGACAGCGGGACACGAGCTCCCGGGCGATCTCAACCACGGTCCCCTCCACGGCGCTGAGGCGGCGCTCGAGACCGTCCAGCACGTGCTGGGCGCTCAGTGCCCTCGGCGGGATCACCAGGTCGGGAAAAAGCTCGTGAAGGTGCCAACGCAGCCGGCTCTGCATGCGGGTCCTCTCGGCTACCAGATTCTCCCGGTGATCGACCAGCAGCCGGAGCCGACGGGCCTCACCGTCGAGCTGAGCGACGGGCAGGTTCGGCTCGCGAAGCGCCGCCCGGGCCACGGCCAAGGCGTCGATGGGGTCTGACTTGCCTCGCTCCCGCCCGCCTTGGCGGGCACCAGCCATCAGTCGGGTCGGCACTCTGACGACGGCCTCGCCGGCTGCCAAGAGGTCTGCCTCCAGGCGTCGGGTCAGGTGCCGGCAGTCCTCCAGCGCCCAGCGCCGCTCGGACCACTGCGACACCCACCCGACCGCGTCAAGGTGACCGTCCGAGGTGGTGACCACCGTCCGCTCTCCCAGTTTCCGGCCCACCTCATCCACCGCCACGAGGGTGTGCGTGCGCTTGTGCGCGTCGACACCAACTACCACCATGGGTCCTGCCTCCTCGATTTCGTCTTCTAGGGGGCGCGCGGACCGGACGGTGGACACGCCTTTATCGAGGTAGTGACCAGGCTCCTATCAAGTCATCCCGGCCGGTCCGACGCGCCTGGCGGGCGGCGAATCAACGGAAAGCCACGACCTAAGCCGGGCAGCCACAGGGTGAGCCAACCCACCAGGCGCTCGTGATCGTGACATAAAGGCCACCGGGTCGACGTGGTCGTACTGGATGTGGTGGCGCGTGCCGCAGTCCACACAGATGACCCCGTCGAAGTCGGGGGGACCACCGAGGTCGAGGGCGGTGCGCAGCTCGGCGGGGATGTGGCGCCCGAAGTGCTTGACCGT
>DASXCO010000056.1 GCA_036491125.1 Acidimicrobiales bacterium
TTGCGTGAGGACGTCGTCTACCAGGACCTCGTGGTCCTCTTCTGGACGATCACGGATCTCGTGGAGGCCACTCGCCGCACCGCGCCGCGAATCTGGGAGCGTCACGTGGACCTCGTGCTCGATGGGCTCCGTCCCGGGCCGACCCGACCGCTCCCCGCTGCCGTGCCGGCCGCCAAATGGGACCACGTGGTGGCCGAGCGTCACGAGCGCATCGGCTGATGACCGGGTGTGGGATGTCCCTGACCCACGGGCCGCCAAGCGCCTCGGGCTACCGCTCCTGCTCCGTGGGGCGGATGAGCATCTCGTTCACGGCGACGTGCCTCGGTCGGGTGACGATGTAGACGATGGCGTCGGCGATGTCCTCGGCCTCCATCCTCTGCCCGAACTGACCTCTCAAGGACTCGAGGATCTCGGGCCGGTTGTGGCTGGCGAGCTCGGTCGCCGTCGCGCCGGGCTCGACCAGTGAGACGCGTACGTAGCGCTTCGTCACCTCTTGGCGCAGGGACTCGCTGAATGCTCCTACACCGTGCTTGGTCAGGTTGTACACGCTGCTCCCGCTGCGGACCACCCGACCGGCCACCGAGCTGATGTTCACCATGTCGGCGACATGGCGGGGGCCGTCCTCGGCGGCGCGGAGCAGGTGGGGGAGTGCGGCGTGCGCGCAGTAGAGGAGACCGAGCACGTTCAGCTCGACCAGACCCTGCCACTCGGCCAACGGCGCTCCAACCGCCGGTCCGAGCAGCATCACGCCAGCATTGTTGATGAGCGTGTCGAGTCGCCCAAGCTCGGCAACGGTGCGCGCAACCACGTCGGTCGCCTGCGGCTCGTCAGTGATGTCGGACTCGAGCACCGCCGCGGTGCCGCCCTGCTCACGGATGGTAGCGGCGAGGGAGTCCAGCCTGTCCCGGCGCCGCGCTGCCAGCGCCACGTTGGCGCCCTGGGCGGCGAGCGCGGTCGCGGCGGCCGCGCCGATGCCGCTGGACGCCCCAGTCACCAAGGCCACGGTGCCGTCCAATGACTGCGTCATCCTTCAGTGCCTTGCCGCATGGTCGTCGTGATGGGTGTACCGGCGCGGATGGCCCGCGTCACCGGGGTCCGTTCGGCGATGGACGCCAGACCCTCGCGTTGCTCGCCGGAGAGCGAGGGAGGAACCGTGATCGATCGCTCGATCGTGCCTCGCTGGTCGTCGTCGACGTCGTAACGCACCTCTACGCTGATGGTGCTCAGCTCCCAGCCGTGACGCTCGGCGTACATGCGAAGGGTCGTGGCCGTGCAGGCGGCCAGGGCGCTGGCGAGAAGCTCGAACGGCGATGGGCCGATGTCGCCGCCGCCGGCGCCAGCGGGCTCGTCGCCGAGGAGCTGGTGGGCGCCGACTCGGATGTCGACCTGGTAGGCGGGTGTGCTCGAGCCCGTGGAGCCGATGGCATGCGCGAGGTGACGCACGGTCGTCACTGGCCCGAGGGCCCACGATGGAGTACGGGAAGGTCATCGGGTCGCAGCGCCCAGGTGGGCGCTTGGAGCGGCTGGGGGAGTTGACCTACGGCGGTGGCCGGCAAGCCGTCGATGTCGGTAGCCGGCGCCAGTCGAGAGCGCTGCTTGACCACGGCTCCGGCGCGGACGATGGAGCCGGCGCCGATGACGCTGCCGTCGCAGACGATGGCGCCCGGCTCGACGACCGAGCCGGCGCCGATGTGACAGCCATGGATCATCGCACCGGGCCCGACGATGACCCCGTTCTCGATGATGAGCTCGTTGTCCGGCAGCAGGTGCAAGACCGTGTTCTCGAGGATCTGGACATCGTCGCCGATGCGGACCGGGCCGTGGGAATCACCGATGATCTTGACGCCGGCGCCGATGATCGTCCTCTGGCCGACTACGACGTCGCCGGTGAGCTCGGCGGTCGGGAACAGGGTCGCCGAGGCGGCGATGGTCGGCAGGGTGCCTCGGTAGGCGTACAGCTGACCCATGGCGATCGTCCCCTGTCTGTGCTCGACGGTAAGGGCGGTACGTTCCGGTACGGACAGGTCGCCGCCACGCAGGCCGGAGAGGCGACGGAGGTCGTCGGCGGTCGCTGATCGCACGACTCTCGCTGGTCGTCCGACGGCGACGACCTCGCTCGGCAGGGTCGTGCCGGGCGGCACGACAGTTCCCTCCCCAAGGAAGACCCGGTCGCCCAGCCGGGAGCCGGGCATCAGCGTCGAGGCGTTCCCGATCTCGCAGAGGTCGCCGACCGTTGCTCCGATCACCATGCAGCGGTGGCCGAAGGTGCTTCGGCGCCCGATCGTCGTCGGGATGGCCGCGGTGCCGACGACCACGCCGTTCTCGATCACGGCCGATCCGGTGCCGACCTCGACGCCTTCGTCCTGGGAGCGTATGACCGCGCCTTCGGCGAGCAACGATCCCTCTCCGAGGCGGGCCCGGCCCAGCACCACGGCAGAGCCCGCAATCTGGAGTGGACCGGCATCCCGGTTGGCGACGGCAGTGCCTGGTCCGACGCTCATGAGGCGCGAGCATAACGGGGGGCCTCAGAAGGGGCCGGTGAGCTCTCCGAGCATCGAGGTGAGTCGTAGGTTCTCGCGGTAGTCGACGGGGCAGGAGATGACCGACACGGTGTCCGAGTCCAGGGCCTCTCGCAGCGTGGGCAGGAGCGCTTGGGCCGAGCGGATGGCGTAGCCGCGGGCCCCGAAGCTCTCGGCGTAGGCAACCAGGTCCGGGTTGGTGAAGTCGGTACTGACGTCCGTGCCCGTGTCGAGCTGCATCTTCCATTTGATCAGGCCGTAGGCGTCGTCCTGCCACACGAGCACCGTCATCGGAAGGCGCTCCCGAACGGCGGTCTCGAGCTCTTGGGAGTTCATGAGGAATGCCCCGTCCCCGACGGCGGCGAGCACCCGGCGGTCAGGAAAGGCCAGCTTGGCGGCGACGGCGCCAGGCAGGGCGAATCCCATGGTGGACAGCCCGTTGGAGAAGAGGCAGGTGTTGGGCTCGTAGGTCGGATAGAGGCGGGCCATCCACATCTTCACCGCCCCGGTGTCGGCGAGCACGATGTCTCCTCGGCCCATCGCGGCGCGGATGTCGGCGACCAGCCGCTGCGGTTTCACAGGAAAGGACGCGTCTGACCCGGCCTCCAGCTCGCTGGCCAGTAGCGCCCGTATCTTCTCGTCGGCCGTGGCCACGGCGAAGCGATGGGAGGTCGCCGTTGCCAGTGCGTCCAGTGTCCGTCCCAGCTCGGCCTGGATGCCTACGTCCACCGTGTAGTGGCTGTCCACCTCGGCCGGGAACCGGCTGATGTGGATGATCCGCTTGTCGGCTTGGGGGTTGATCCGGGCGGGATCGAACTCCTGAAGCTCGTAGCCCACACAGACGATGACGTCCGCCTGATCAAAGCCGAAGTTCACGTAGTCGTGGGCCATGAAGCCCACCGCACCGAGGGCATTCGGGTGGTCGTCGGGGAACACGCCTTTGCCGTGGAAGGTCGTGGCGACGGGGAGGCCCAGCTCGGTCGCGAAGCCCATGAGGGCTTCTGAGGCGCCGGCGCGAGCCGCCCCGTGGCCGGCCAGCACGATGGGGGAGACGGCGTGGTCCAGCACATCGGCGGCCCGGCGGATCTGCGATGGCGACGGTTCATCGGGCCTCGGCACGTTCAGCTCGAGCGGCGAGAGGTCGGGAATGACCGAAGCGGCCTCGATGTCTTCTGGGACGGCCAGATAGACCGCGCCGGGGCGCTCGGCCTGGGCCAGCTTGAACGCCTTGCGGAACATCTCGGGGATCGCCTCACCGGTCAGCACGGTGGACGCCCACTTCGTGACCGGGGCGTACATGGAGACCAGGTCGACGCTCTGGTGCGACTCCTTGTAGATCCGGTTGAGGCCGACCTGGGCCGACAGGGCAACCAGGGGCGAGCTGTTGGTCGTGGCGTCGGCGACGCCGAGGAGCATGTTGATGGCCCCCGGGCCCAGGGTGGCGGAGCACACACCCGCGGCACCCGTGAGGCGGCCGTGGATCTCGGCCATGAAGGCCGCGGCTTGCTCGTGGCGGACCAGCACGTACCGAAGTGACGAGCGGGCGATCGCCTCGGTGAAGTGGATGTTCTCCTCGCCAGGTATGCCGAAGACGCAGCTGACTCCTTCGTGTTCGAGGCAGCGCACCATCAGCTCTGCTGCTGTGGCCATCTCACTCCTCTCTGCTGGTCGGTCGAACTCGGGACGGCCGTCGGTCCTCGCGGCGGTCGAGGCCTACTCGCTCGCCGTCGCCCGGTCCTCGTGCGGCCCGTCGGCAGCGTTGACGACAACGGCATGGATATCGACGAACTCGAAGAGTCCGTGGTGAGAGAGCTCGCGGCCGTAGCCCGAGTCCTTCACGCCCCCGAACGGCAGGCGGGGGTCGGAGACGGTCATGCCGTTCACGGCGGTGTGTCCGACCTCGAGGCGGGCGGCCAGGACCTCGCCGCGACCGAGGTCCGAGGTCCACAGGGCGCTGCCAAGCCCGTAAGAGCTGGCGTTGGCGAGCCCCAGCGCTTCGTCCGCGCCGGCGGCTCGCAGCAACGGGACGGCGGGGCCGAACACCTCCTCTTCGAGTACGGGCATGCCCGGTCGGACCTCGTCGAGGACGGTCGGCGCGTAGTAGAAGCCCGGCCGATCAGGGACGCGGCCGCCGAGCAGGACCCGAGCTCCCTGCGCCACGGAGTCACGGACCTGGCGGTCTACTGCGTCCCTCAGGTCCTCGCGGGCCAGCGGCCCGATCGTCACCCCCTCCTCGGTGGGGTCACCCAGCCGCAGCTCTCCTACCTGGGCGAGCAGCTTCTCGGTGAACGGGTCGGCGACCGCCTCCTCGACGATGATGCGCTTGGCGGCGATGCAGGATTGTCCGGTGTTCTGGAAGCGGCTGCGCGCCGCCCAGGCCGCGGCAGCGTCGAGGTCGGCGTCGGCGAGCACGACGAAGGGGTCGCTCCCGCCGAGCTCCAGCACCGTCTTCTTGAGGGCCCGCCCTGCCGCGGTCGCAACGGAGCGCCCGGCGCGGGTCGAGCCGGTCAGGGTGACCGCCGCCACGCGGCTGTCGGCGATGACGCCGTCGGTGACGTCGGCGGTGCGCCCGGTGTCGACGACCATCACCGAGAATGTCCCGGGCGGCAACCCGGCCGCGCCCGCGACATCGGCCAGAGCCAGGGCGCACCCGGTCGTCGAGGGGGCGTGCTTGAGCACCACGACGTTGCCGGCCGCCAGCGCGGGGGCTAGGGCGCGTACCACCTGCCAGTAGGGGAAGTTCCACGGCATGATTGCCAGCAGGACCCCTAGGGGCGTGGCGACGACCTGGGACCGTATCGCCTCTGTGTGCACCATTTCGGGCTCGAGCAGGGGCGGGGCGTGCTCGGCGAACCAGTCGCACGTGCGGGCGCACTTCGCCACCTCGGCCCGGCTCTCTGCCAGCGGCTTGCCCATCTCCTGCGTCGCCAGCAGGGCCAGCTCCTCCTGCCGCTCACCCAGCACCTGGGCGAGTCGGCGCAGGCTCTCGGCTCGTTGGGCGGGTGCGGTTCGACCCCACGTGCGGGCCGCGCTGTGGGCCTGATCGAGCAGGGCGTCCAGCTCCTCGGGCGTCGTCTCGTCGTACGTGATCAGTGGTCGACCGCTCGACGGGTCGACCGTCGTGACGCTCACGTGGCCTCCTCGCTCGCGATCAGCTGGCGGGCGGATATGCGGCGCCCTGGGCTCAGCCGATCACATGTCAGCCTTACGGTACCGGGAGCGCAGCCGGGCTCAGCGAGCGATAGCGGTCGTACCGACGAGCACGACCTCACCCACCGGTGGACCGGGCGACGACGTTGATGTAGTCGAGCATGGCCTGGCCCGCCCCCATGTGGCCGAGGGGCCAGAAGCCCATCTCGAGGTGGGGGCCCGTCGAGATGCCGACGATGCCGTAGCCGACGCTGGAGATCTGCTGGCCCTGGACGACCTGGGCGCCGACCGGGACGAGATCTGGCCCGGCGTGGCCGTAGTAGACGGTCTTTCCCGTCAGCGGGCCGGAGGTGATCTGCAACACCGGGGCGTTGGGCCCGAATCCGCCGATGCCCTCCTGGATGATGGTGCCCGAGCCCATGGCGTACAGGGGCGTGCCACCCGGCGCCGAGTAGTCCACCCCCTGGTCGACGCTCCCGTTCTTCAGGTACTGACGCGGCAGCGGCAGTCCGGCGCCGCCGGGTCCGACCACGCCTCCCGGGACAGCGAGGGAGCCGGCGAGGAGGTCGGCGGGGATGGGCGGGGGGAAGGGCGTGAGCATGCTGTTGCGCGTCGCGTCATCGATGGTGCCGGTCGGGGCAGTGGTCGCGGCCTGCTGGTACGCCTTCACGGCCGCCGTGGTGGGGGCGTCCCATTGTCCGGAGGCGGGGGCGGGGAACCCCAGGCCGGTGAGCAGCGCCTGCCAGCTCCTCACCTGATTGGCGGACATGGGTGCGGGGGCCGGCGGAAGGCTGAACTGCGGTGCGGCCTGGAGCGCGTCGAACACCGACTGACTGGCCGTCTCCCAGCTCCAGAAGGCGACGGAGGTGGCCTTCATGGCGTCCGCCGCTTCGATGAAGCCGAGGACCTGGTCTCGCGCCGGATCCGGGGCTCCCGGTGCAGGTGGTGGGGAGGCCGTCGGCATCTGATCCACCGGGATCAATGGCTTGCCCAGCGGGGCCAGGGCGCTCAGCGCCGGGTCGAGGTCGGCGTGGCCCGGTCCGGTGGAGGGATCCATGACGGCCACGGCGTCGAAGGGTGCGACCAGCTGGGCATAGGGAGAGGCCGGGGCCGCAGACGGAAGTGCCGGGACGGGGGGCAGGGGCCCGGAGGGCGCCCCTGCGGCGGACGCCGGACCAGGATGGGCGGGAACGGCGACGATGAGGGGGAGGTCGGGGCCCACGGCGGCCCTCAGACCGCTCCCGTACGTCTGAGCTGCCGACGCGTCGAGAGTGCCGTCCGGCCCCGGCGCCAGGTCCGCGACGATGCCGTCGATCCGGTCCTGGTCGGGGGTCGTGTAGGTGGTCTCCGAGAGCGCCCGGGCGATGTCTGCCTGCGGGTTGGTGAGGCTGGGCACGTCGGCGCCGTAGACCCGGATGTTGGCGGCATGGGCGGAGGGCAGGAAAGCGTCGAGGAAGCTCTGCTGGGCGAAGGTGCCTTCGCTCGACCCCAGGAGCACCACGACGTAGGTCAGTCCTGCGGCCTGGGCTCTGGTCACCATGGCATTGATGGCCGAGACGTCGGCCCCGTCGGTGGCGACGACGTAGCGCTGTCCGATGTAGGGCGAGAAGTCTCCCGTGCCCCACGGGGACGCGGCGACGGCGCGCGCCACGGCCTCGGCGTCGCGTCCGGTCTTCAGAGCGGCGAGGATCCCGCGGTACTGACCGTTCCTCAGGGTCTGCGCGCTCGCCCTGATGGCTGTCCTCCAGTCCGGATAGGACTTGACCCCGACGGAGTTCCACGTCGTCGACCCCGGGGCGGCTTGCGTCGTGTTGAGAGGGTTCAGGTGGACGAAGCCCCCCTCCGCCGCTTGCCACGCGTCGAGGGCCTGCACGTTGGCGCCGGTGTTCGGCTCGCCGAGGGTGGCCAGCAGCGCCCTCGAGAAGTCCGCCGGCGTACGAACGGCGGTATCCGACGGTCCCGGCTGACGCGGGGGCGCCCATATCCACATGCCCTTGCCAACCGGTGCCGGTCCCCTGAGGGCAGGGACGACGGGTCCGGCCTGAGGCGGCGCTGCCTCACCGACGCCCAGTGGGGTTGACACGGGTCCGCGCCCGGACGGGGTGGCGAGCCTCGGGCTGCCGGGTTGGCCAGCGCCGGGAGCGGTACCGCCCGAGCCGCTCGGCGTCGGCGGGGGCTGGCTCGGTGGCGGGGAAGAAGGAGGAGGATTGTGCGGTGGCTGCGTGGTCGAGGTCGTGC
>DASXCO010000057.1 GCA_036491125.1 Acidimicrobiales bacterium
GTGGGACAGCGGAAGCACGAAGTTCTCACTGAACGCGTACATGAGGCTGAAGGTGAGCTCGTGATGGTGGTAGCGGCGGTAGATGGGGTCCTGCTGGAAGTAGGCCAGCGTGTCGTGCATCCAGCCCATGTTCCACTTGAAGCCGAAGCCCAGGCCACCCAGGTAGGTGGGGCGCGAGACGCCCGGCCACGCCGTGGACTCCTCGGCCGCGGAGATGATCCCCGTCTCGTGGCCGTACATGACCTCGTTGAGCTCTTTGAGGAAGGCGACGGCATCGAGATCCTCGCGGCCGCCGAACTGGTTGGGCACCCACTCGCCCTCGCGGCGCGAGTAGTCCAGGTAGAGCATCGAGGCCACGGCGTCGACCCGGATGCCGTCGACGTGGTACTCGCGCAGCCAGAACAGCGCGTTGGAGATGAGGAAGTTGCGGACCTCGTAGCGCCCGAAGTTGAAGACCAGGGTGCCCCAATCCGGATGCGATCCGCGGCGCGGGTCGGCGTGCTCATAGAGCGCGGTGCCGTCGAAGCGGGCGAGCGCGAACTCGTCGCGCGGGAAGTGTGCCGGGACCCAGTCCAGGAGGACGCCGATACCTCTGGCGTGCATCTTGTCGATGAAGGCGCGCAGGTCGTCGGGCGAGCCGTAGCGGGGGGTGGGGGCGAAGTAGCCGGTGACCTGATAGCCCCACGAGCCGCTGAAGGGATGGGCCATCACGGGCAGCAGTTCGACGTGGGTGAACCCCATGTCCTCGCAGTAGGTCGACAGCTCGTCGGCGAGCTCTGAGTAGGTGAGCGGGCGGTTCTCCTCCAGCGAGTTCAGCCGCCACGAGCCGAGGTGCACTTCGTAGATCGACACCGGCTCTGACAGCGGCTCGTGCTTGCCCCGGTCCGACAGGAACTTGGCGTCCTTCTTTGACCAAGGGTGGCCCGGGACGTGGATGACCGAGGCGGTCTTGGGTGGGACCTCGGTCTCCTGGGCGTAGGGGTCGGCCTTGAGCAGGATCTCGCCGTCCTGGGTGAGGATCTCGTACTTGTAGCGCTGACCCGCCCCGACGTCGGGCAGGAACAGCTCCCAGATGCCGCTGGAGCCCATCGAGCGCATCGCGTGCAGCCGGCCGTCCCAGGAGTTGAAGTCGCCGACGACACTCACCGCGCGGGCGGCCGGTGCCCACACCGCAAACGCCGTGCCCTGGGTGGGTGGGTCGCCCGCCTCGATGACGTGGGCACCGAGACGGTCGTAGAGCTCCTCGTGGCGCCCTTCGCCCATCAGGTGCAGATCCAGCTCGCCGATCGTGGGCGCAAACGCGTAGGGGTCCTGGATGCTGAACTTCCCGCCCGACCCGTAGTCGACCTTGAGCTTGTATCTCAGCGGCAGCTCGGCGCCGTCGATCTCGGCCTCGAAGATGCCGCCCGGGTGAATCTCGGTCATCGGAACACCCTTGCCGCGGCTCGGCTTGAGCGTGACCGACTCGGCCGAGGGCCGCAGAACGCGGACGACGACGCCGCCCTCTGAGGCGTGGGGGCCGAGGATGGCGTGGGGTTCAGGGTGCTCGCGGCGGACGAGAGCATCGAGATCGGTTTTGGCGATGGTGGTGGTCATGCGGTCTCCAAGAGGCGAGCGATACCCGCCACGGGAATGGGCAACCAATCCGGTCGATTGTCGAGCTCGTACTGAAGCTCGTAGATGGCCTTCTCCAGCTCGAAGATCGCCAGCATGTTGGCGATGGCGGTCTCGCCTCCGGGCAGCAGCGCCGGGTCGATGGCGGCGAAGTAGTGCTCCAGGAAGACGGCGCGGGCCTGGTCCTCGAACTGGCCGGGCGCCGGAACCCCACGCATGATCTCGGCGGCCGAGGTGGCGTAGGCCAGCGAGCGCAGCATCCCCGCCACGTCGCGCAGGGGGCTGCGCTTCTGGCGGCGCTCGAACAGCGGGCGGGCCGGCTCGCCCTCGAAGTCGATGATGACCCACCCCTGGCCGCCCGCCCGGTGCAGGGTCTGGCCGAGGTGGTAGTCGCCGTGGGTGCGGATGGCCCGGCCGCCGATACCGGTCTGGGCGCGCATGGCGATCTGCTCTCGGACGTCCTGGCCGCGACCGGCGATGGCGGCCACGCGCTCGTCGTCGGGCAGGCGGTTAAAGACGCGCTCGATGTCCTCATCGATCGTCGCGGTGAGCAGCGACATCGACTCGGCGCTGGGCTCATCGGGGCTGAAGGCGGAGTCTGAGGCGTCGGAGGCCAGGCAGTTGTGCAGCTGGGCGGTGACCGTCCCGAGGCCGGCGAGCTCGGCCAGGAAGGCCGGGGGGTCGGTGGCGATCTGGTCCAGGGCCAGCTCCCAGCCGCCGACCGCGTCGGCGAAGAAGCGCTGCGCCACGCCGAGCGTCGCCAGGAACGACCTGCCCTCGTACTCGTACCAGCCCTGCAGCGGCGCAATGTTGGCGAATTCCCGGCGGGTGAGGAACTGCAGCACCTCCAGCTCGGGGTTGATGCCGGGCTCCAGGCGCCGGAATACCTTGAGCACCGTCTCGTCGCCGAAGACGATCGAGGAGTTGGACTGCTCGACCCCCATCGGGCGCACCGGCGCCTCCAACGGCAGCTGGCCGCTGACCTCGACATGCTGGAAGCGGAAGGTGCCGTTCGCGCCCTCCAGCGTGCTGTCGGCGTCCATCTGGCGCATCAGCTCGCGCACCAGCTCGGGATCGGCGACGGCATCGACGGCCGTCCAGTCCTCGGTGGCGCAGACGACCGGCCGGCTGCCCACCTGATCGGGGGCCAGGAGCACGAACGGAAGCTGGTAGAGCTCGTGGCTGCCGGAGGCAAAGCGCGCCTGCACGAGGTTGACGATCAGCGGCGGCGCGTCGGCGATGGTCACGCTCTCCTCGATCTGCAGCCCGGTGACGTGTCGCGACTTGGAGGCGTACCAGCGCTGGGCCTCCAGCCACTCCGCCACGCTCTCGGGGTCCAGGCGATCGATCTCAGAGCCCGCCGGGTTGGTCACGCGCTCCGTCATCCGATCGCGTCCTCCCCCTCCTGCACGAGCTGGAACCAGAAGAAGCCGCGGGGCGCGAGCGTCAGCAGGTAACTCAGATCGCCGATCCGGGGGAACCGGCTGCGACCGAACAGCTCCACCGGATACCGGCCCTCGTGAGCGGACAGGTCGAGCTCCACCGCCTGCGCCGAGCGCGCCAAGTTGTGCACGCACAGGACGGTGTCCTCTTCAAAGCGCCGCAGCACCGCGAAGACCCTCGGGTTGGACGTCTCGATCGGCTCGTAGGTCCCCAGTCCGAACACCGGATGCTCCTTGCGCAGGGCGATGAACCGGTGCATCCAGCGCAACAGCGACGTCGGCGTGCGCAGTTGGGCCTCGACGTTGACCGCCTGAAACCCGTACACGGGATCCATCAGCGGCGGGGCGTAGAGCTGGGCGAAATCCGCCCGGCTGAAGCCGCCGTTGCGATCCCCGGTCCATTGCATGGGCGTCCGCACGCCGTCGCGGTCGCCGAGGAAGATGTTGTCTCCCATCGCGATCTCATCACCGTAGTAGAGAACCGGAGAGCCCGGCAGGCTGAAGAGGATCGCAGTCATGAGCTGGATCTCATCGCGCCCGTTGTCCAGCAGCGGCGCCAGGCGCCGGCGGATGCCCAGGTTGAGCTTCATCCGCGGGTCCTTGGCGTACTCGGAGTACATGTAGTCGCGCTCCTCGTCGGTGACCATCTCCAGGGTCAGCTCGTCGTGGTTGCGCAGGAACAGGCCCCACTGACAGTTGCCGGGGATGGCCGGCGTGCGCTCGAGGATCTCGTAGATCGGAGTGGCCTCCTCGCGGCGGACCGCCATGAACATGCGCGGCATCACCGGGAAGTGAAAGCACATCTGACACTCGTCGCCGTCGCCGAAGTACTCGACGACGTCGGCCGGCCACTGATTGGCCTCGGCCAGCAGGACCCGGTCGGGGTAGGTCTCCTCGATCTCCGTGCGGACCTTCTTGAGGTACGCGTGGCTCTCGGAGAGGTTCTCGCAGATCGTGCCCTCGCGCTCGTAGAGGTAGGGGACCGCGTCCAGGCGAAAGCCGTCGAGCCCGATGTCCAGCCAGAACCGCAGCACGCCTGACATTGCCTCGTGGACCTCGGGATTGTCGTAGTTGAGGTCGGGCTGGTGGGAGAAGAAGCGGTGCCAGTAGTACGCGCCGGCCACCGGGTCATAGGTCCAGTTGGAGACCTCGGTGTCGGTGAAGATGATGCGCGCGTCCTGGTAGCGCTCGTCGGTGTCAGACCACACGTACCAGTCACGCTTGGGGCCGTTGGGGCCGCCGGTGCGGCTCTCCTGAAACCAGGGGTGATCTGACGAGGTGTGGTTCATGACCAGGTCGGCGATCACGCGAATGCGCCGGGCGTGGGCGGCCTCGATGAGCTCCTGGACGTCGGCCACGGTCCCGTAGTCGGGGTGTACCCGGGTGAAGTCGGAGATGTCATAGCCGCCGTCGCGCAGCGGTGACTCGTAGAAGGGCAGCAGCCAGATGCAGTCGATCCCGAGCCACTGGAGGTACTCCAGCTTCTCGGTGAGCCCGCGGAAGTCGCCCGACCCGTCGCCGTTGCCGTCGAAGAAGCCACGGATGTGGATCTCGTAGAAGACCGCGCGCTTGAACCACAGTGGCTCGGCCTCGAACCACTGGTAGGCCTGGTTGGGCGCGGCGGTCGCGCCCGTCGCGGCTCCGGGCGCGCCGCCGCCGGCGCCGCCCGCGCGCGACTCTCGCGCCAGCAGGTGCGTCAAGGTCGAAGGTCCAACGCTCATCGCTCGACCCGGAGCACGTGCGCCTGGCGCACCCCCGGGGTGAGCGCCACGTAGTTGTGGCCGATCCGCCACTGGAAGCGCTCGCCCGACAGCTCGTCATGGACGGTGAAGCTGGGCGGCAGCCCGAGGCTCGCCGGGATCACCGTCACC
>DASXCO010000058.1 GCA_036491125.1 Acidimicrobiales bacterium
CTCGCTGTCGACTCCGGCATGCGGTGGAGCGAGCTTGTGGGGCTCCGGCGGGCGCGCGTGGATCTGCGCACTCGGAAGGTGCGGGTGACCGAGCAGCTCGTCCGGCTGGAGTCGGGGGAGTGGTTTCGGAAGGAACCAAAGACGTCGTCATCGGTCCGTTCGATCACGATCTCGCCGGTCACGGGAGAGCTGATCGCGAAGCAGCTGGAGCGCTTCGCCTTGCCGGGGCGGGAGGGACTCGTCTTCCCGGGCGGAACCGGCCGGCCGCTGGCGTCGTCGAGCTTCTGGAACAACCACTTCACGCCAGCTCTGCGGCGGTCGGGATTGTCCTGCCGGTTCCATGATCTTCGGCACACGAGCGTGGCGCTGGCCATCGCCGACGGCGCCCACCCGAAGGCCATCCAGACCCGGATGGGTCACTCCTCGATCAACGTCACCCTCGATCGTTACGGGCACTTGTTCCCCGAGCTGGACGAGGCGATCGCGGTGTCGTTCGGGGAACGCCTGGCTGCGGCGCGCGAGCGCCGGGCGACGACTGTGGTTCATGCGTCCTTTGGCTCCGTGTGACACCGCCGAACAGTCACGATTCAAAGCGCTGGAAGTTTGTTTGAGCGGCTCGGTTCGACGTCGCCTCATCCTGTTGGTCGAGAGCGCCCTTCGGCACCTCGCGCTAGTCTTCGCCAGACGGCAATGACAATTCGGGGCAGCGCTGGGGTTCTGTATGCACGCCGAGATGAGCGATAGTTCGACGATCAAAACGGCAATCGTTCGGCTAAGCCGCGAACCCGGATCCAGTGACAGATTGCGCGCCTACAAGGTACTCCTGGATGGGTCCATGATAGGGAAAATCCGCGACGGTCAGACTACGGAACTCAGTGTGGGTCCAGGCCCGCACAATCTCCGCCTGAAGCTCGGCTGGGGTGGTAGTCCTGATCTCACCGTGGAAGTTGGGGCGGGGGAACTTGCAGACTTCGTTTGTCGATCAGGTGCCGCTACTCCGGGCATGGCGTTCTATTACAGCTTGTTTCGCCGTAATCGCCTAGTCGACCTCCGCCGTGTCGAGGAACGGCTTCCACCAGCGGGGGACTGGGTCGCCGACGCCGCCATTCGGGTCGCGATAATCGTGCCAAGCATATTTGTATGGGCCGGTATCTCTGTATGGATGCTCCCAGAGCTTGGGGTGCCCGGCGGGTGGGCGAACGCTGTGATTTACGGTGGAGTGGCGGCCGCCATCGTCAGCGTCGGTATGACGGTTCGGCTACCACCCATCGGTAGGGCGAAGCGGAAGCCTCCTGAGTGGTAGCAAGCGCGCCCGTCGAGCAGGTCACGGCCTAACCGGAGTTCGCGATGGAACGATTCGTGTTCGAGGCAATCGACGTCGATCGACCCCGCCTGTTTGGCCGATACAACCCGCTGCGGATTCGAGGGTGGATCTATGAGTATCAGGGCCCTCGGGGGCCGGTAGAGATCACGATCTCGGACGACGGTCTAACCGCGTCGTTCATGGGACCGGAGATCTCTGCTGTGGATGTCCCCTGTGGGGTCTACGCCTGGGACGACGAGGATGACCCGCTACGCGACGGCGTCGTCGTCGCTATCGGACACGATCAGGTCACGTTTTCGCTTCCGCAGACTCGTGGCCTACCTGTTGTTGAAGCGACCACGGGCTGGGCCACGTGGCGGGCCTACCGCACTTCCGCCTCTCTGTTCCGCTGGAACATGGTCGACGCGCAGACGGGCAGGCACTTCGCCGAGGCCCGCGCGTGGAAAGGCAAAGTTCGTGACTCATCCGAGGCGTGCGGAGTAGGTGCGATGATCATCATTTGGGCGGCGTTTCTTGATCGCTTGTTCGCCCTCGGGCCTAGCTTGGAAGCCGGGATACCGCCGGTTGGGCCCAGCTGAAAAGGCTGGCCTCTGCCGGAGCCAGTCGTGCGGTCACGGCTCAACGTCCGAGGCCGTGACCAATGTCTCGGCCGTGGACGTGACCGCGGTCTATAGCGCCTGGTACCCGCGGTCTCGATCGTTCCGCAATGTAGCGGCTCACAGGTCGCTGCTCGATTCTGTCCAGGCGATCCCGTTGGTAGTAGATCGCCCGTTGGGACTCGTTGAGCGACCGAGCCGAGCCGGTCGAACGGTCCTGGAACTCCTGGAGTCGGTCGACCACGCGCTCGCGATGTGTGCATAGGTCTTCGATGGCTGCATCACCCTCGGCGAGCGCCCTGTCGAGCCGCCTCGCCTCTGGCGCTCCGTGGTCGTCCCATCGCGCCAGCGCTCTAGCCTCCCTCTCCGACCAGATCGCCGTCTGCCTGCGGTAGAAGCGGCGGTCTCTCCAGCCAGCGTGCTCGGTGATCGACGCTAAGCGGGCCAACTCCCTCCTCGCTTCGATCAGCTCGCGGGCCGCCCGACCCGCCTCGGTGCCGGCCCAGGCGCCCTCTCCCCGCTCCAGGTCCCGGCAGAGCTCGCGCAGCTCGCGTAGGCGGCGGTTGACCGAGACGATCTCCAGGGACGGATCCGGCGGAAGGGCGTCCCTTCGGGCTTCGAAGGTGGCCGACAGGCGGGCGTGGGAAAGAGCAGCTCTTCGGGCGCTCTCGAGGTCGGGCCTGTCGGCCACCGGTTCCACGGTAGGGGTGGGCGCCGGGCTAGCGACGTCGGTCACCCACCCCATTCGCCGCTCGGTTGACCACTCGCGGACCAGGTCCTCGGCGGCCTGGTCCAGGTTGTCAGCGACCAGATAGGCGTGGGACGCCTCCCGGGCCCGGCTCATGGCCACATACGCCAGCTCCCGGCCGCCGCCGTCCACATACACGTGGGCGCGCTCGGCGGTTTGACCCTGGCTGCGGTGGGCGGTCACTGCGTAACCGTGGGCCAGGCGTTCGGCCGAGACCTCGTCGCCGACCAGGCCGACGCGACGCTCGTCCTCGGTGCGAAGCATCAGGCCCTTGTGCTCAGGGTCGACGCGCTCCACCACGGCCCGCTCGCTGGTGACGAGGGCCCCGTCGGCGCCTGGGGCAAGAGTCACCACCTGGTCCCCGGCCTGGTAGCTCCGGCCGCCAGGGGCGACCAGCTCGGGGCCGGTCAGCCTGCCGGCTTCCGCCACGCGCTCTCTGGCTCTGCCGTTGAGCTCCTCCACGTTGGCCCGTCGCCACGCCAACAGCGCCGTGTCCTTGCCCTCTTCAACGTCGGCCGCCCCAGGCGTCCACGGCCAGATCGAGAGCCTCGTCCCTCGATGCACCGGCCACAATGCGCTCGCGTCCCCGATACCAGGACACCGCCTCCTCCACGTCGCCAGATCGCAGGGCGGCAAGAGCCCGAGCCTCGTCCGGATCGCTTTGCCGCAGGTTCTCACTGAGGACGTGAACCTGGTCCCGGTGGTGGTTGACCAATGCCTCCAGGGCTCCGCCGGGCCCGACGGCGCCGAGCTGGCGATGGTCGCCCACCATCACCACCTTGGCTCGGGCTGACTCCACATGGGCCAGCAGGCCGATCAGGTCCGGGTCGTCGGTCATGCCAACCTCGTCGAGCACGACGACGCTGTGATCGGAGAGCGAGATCCTCCCGTGCTCGAGGCGCCACCTCAGGCTGGCCAGGGTCCTCGACTGGTCGATGCCCGCCTCACGCCCCAGGTTGCGGGCGGCCTGTCCCGAGGTGGCGGTGCCTAGCACCTCGTAGCCGGCTGACTCGAAGGCCTCCCGAACCACCGACAGCATGGTGGTCTTGCCCGAACCGGCCACGCCGAGAACCAGCTCGGCGCCGCGTCCCGACGTGCAGATGGCGGTGACGGCGTCCTCCTGGGCCGAGGTGAGCGGGTAGCCCTGGCGGTGCTCGGCTGCCCGAACGGCGGCGATGGTGTTCCCGACCGAGATGGCGGCAGCGTCGGTACGCGCCAGCTGGTCGGAGACCATCTCGGCGATGGCCTGCTCGGTGGCGAGGGTGGTGGCCGTCGACCACGCCTGCTCTCTGGCCCCCCGCACGCCGACCAAGGGGATGGCCTCGGGGTCGGCCAGGGTCCGGTCCACCACCTGGTCGAGCAGGGCGGGATTCTGGCCGTAGAGGTGGGGAGCCAGGGCC